>JAGTQJ010000052.1:6791-8952 GCA_018396515.1 Candidatus Bathyarchaeota archaeon
TGCTGTAGAGCCTCCTCAGGTCGTTTATCCCGTAATGCCTCATAACGATCCTGTCGAATCCTGGGCCCCAGGCTAGGACTGGGACCTCCCTGCCGAAGAGGGGCTTGACAACCTCCGGTCTGAACATGCCTGCGCCGAAGAGCTCCATCCAGGACTGCTTCTCCTCAACCCAGACCTCGGCCTCGAGGGACATCTCCGTGTAGGGGAAGTATCCCGGCCTGAACCTGAACCTCCCCACCCCCATCCTCTCCAGGTACTCCTTGAGGTATCCGAGCATGTGGCGGAAGGTGACCCCATCCCCAACCACAATCCCATCGGTCTGGTAGAACTCTATCAGGTGGTTCCAGTCTATGGTCTCATTCCTGAAGACCCTCCCAACCGAGAAGAACTTCGCCGGCAGATCCTCCTCCCTCAACTTGGATATGGCGAGGGCTGATAGGCTGGTGGTGTGGGTTCTGAGGCAGCACCTCCCGGCGAGCTCAGGATCCCAGCTGTACCCCCATCCCGTGGAGCCTGTGGTCCATCCGTTCTCATGGGTCTCCTTGACCCTCCTAACCAGCTCGGGGTCAGGGAGCCTCCCACTTCTAGGCGTCTTCATGTAGAAGGTGTCGGCCAGGTCCCTGGCTGGATGGTCCTGGGGCTGGAAGAGCGCGTCGAAGTTCCAGAAGGCGAGCTCCACGATGGGCCCCTTCATCTCCCTGAACCCCAGCTCAACCCAGAATCGGCGTATATAGTCTATGACCTGGCTGACGAAGTGCCTCTTACCTGGGTAGATCCTAGGGGCTGGGAGCCTCACGTCGTATCTCTGGAAGGTCGCCTTGGCCCAGGAGCGGGTGCGGAGGTGTTCAGGGGTGAGCTGGGCGATCACCTCGACCTCCTCAAGGAATGGGATTAGGGATATGCCCAACTCCGTCAGCCTGGCCACCTTCTCCACCCTCTCGGACCTCCGGATCAGGCCCCTCCTGAGGAGGAGGCCGACCCTATCCATCAGATCCCTTAGCTCCTCCTCCCCAGCCGGGCTCAAACTCAGCCTCTTTATTATCCTCTCATCCACCGTCTCCTTGGCTGAGGCCTCAACCCCCTCCTCCGTCAGCTCTATCCTACCATTCTTTACATCGGCCCATCCATTCCTCCTAACCCATATCAGGGCTATGTTAATTTGGGGGAAGACCTCCTTAAGGGCCTCAACCTCGTTAAAGCCCTCCATCACCATCCTCACCAGCCTCTTCTCAGGAAGGCCCTCCTCTGCATAGAGGGCCCCCTCATCAGATAGTTGATAGAACCTTCGGCTCCTCCTCTCCACCTCTACTATGCCCTTCGACTCAGCCCAGGCGCAGGCCTTCTCCACGGCATCCCTGTTCAAATCCAGGGCTAGGCTCAGCTCCTCGAGGGTGGCGGCCTCCCTTTCACTGAGAACCCTCATTATCCTCCTCTCATTCTCATGCAGGCTTGAAGCCAATAGCTTGGGATCCAAGGCCCTCACCAAGCACCATTAAGGATTCTAAGAGCCCCTTTAAATCTTCATAGAAACTCGATGAGCTTCCTCTGCTTCAGGGTATTCCTGAGGAGGAAGCCTGAGTTCAACCAGTGCTCAAGGGGTATGCTCAGCCTCCCCATGGCATGCCTAAGGGCCTCCTCCAGGGAGTTGAACCTCCTTGGGGGCTGCCTCATAGCGTTCCTCACATTCTCCCTCACCTGCCAGACCCCGACCGGGAGGATGTAGTCTGGGTAGGCCTCCCTCAGGATGAAGGCCTTGGCCTGCCTCCTGACCCTCAATAGGTGCTCAAGAACGGCAAGCCTACCCGCATAGTAGCATCCACCCATGGAGGCGTAGCTCCTCCTCCCGGAGTAGCCCTCCCAGTCAGTGACTATGGCCACATGGTCGGAGGATGGGTTCCATAGGGTCTGGGGATACCAGGCCTCATAGGCCTCATAGCTCCAGGCATCGGGCAGTAGGATGACTATAAACCTGTTTCCGAGATAGTTGGACTCGTAGACCTCAAACTGGTTCAGGAGGGGGTACCCCTTAACCCTCCTGGCTAACTCCTTGGAGACCATGTCATCTATGGCCGTTATGCTCCAGCGGGTAGGGACTAGCCTCCTGTTCTTCTCCACCCCGAAGCTCCCCAGGCTGAAGGCCCTCTGGATCTTGGTCAGGGGC
>JAGTQJ010000052.1:8958-9702 GCA_018396515.1 Candidatus Bathyarchaeota archaeon
GAGTTGTAAAGCCCAATTATGGCCTCCGAGGCCCTCAGGTCAGTGTCGTAGAAGGCCTTCTCCATATGCCTATCCCACCTCAGGTCTCCTAACTCTATCCCCTCCAGGGGTGCTGAGGGGCCGAGGGGCTGGACATCATCATCAAGGTAGAACCCGCTCCTGGGAGGCCTCCTAAGCCTCATCTCAGTCTCCACATACCTATCAGCCAGGGCCACCTCCCTAGTCTTCTCCAGTATCCTGTCAGGCTTGGCCGGGCTTCTGACATGCGCCCTGTACATACCCCTCACAAGCTGGGTTCTGAACCCAATTATCTCATCAATGCTCCTACCAAACCAGCATTCGGGGGCGTCTAGGATGGAGGTGTCTCCCCCGTAGGGGGGAGCCATGGGGCCTATGTAGACATATGGATAGCCGAAGCGGCCTACGAAGACGCTAGGCGGGGAGGAGCCCTCTACTGTCAACCCCCTTATGCTCCTCCAAACCCTAAGCTGAGAGGCTAGGCGGGCTATGACCGGGCAGCTGGCCTTCCCACAGAGCAGCCTGGATCCCTTACAGACGATGCAGGGGCTCCCGGGAGGGGCCTTGAGCCTAAGCTGCTCAGGCGAGTAGTCTAGGTCGACGCCCAGCTTCGGGTCCGATGAGGCCAGCTCCCTAAGCCAGAGATCGTTCAGAACCTTAAGGCGTTTAGAGATACGCTTAGGCAATCCAGTACCTGATATGTTAATAATAAAAAGGGGATTAATA
>JAGTQJ010000054.1:0-1158 GCA_018396515.1 Candidatus Bathyarchaeota archaeon
CCCTCTTCCTGGTTCTCCCCCCTCTCCTGAGTGATATCTCAAGAGACCTAGGTGCCTCCCTCCAGTCCATGGGCCTGGTCTCGACGCTGGCCTTCCTGCTTTATGGGGCGGGGGCCCTGATCGGCGGGCCCCTCTCAGACCGTCTCGGGGGGGTTAGGGTCTCGATGCTCAGCCTAGCCCTGTCAGGAGGCTCGGCCCTCCTATTTCTACTCGCTAGAGACCTCTTAACCTTCGGAGTTGGGTTGACCCTGATGGCCTTCTGGGCTAGCTTTTACCACCCAACCTCCAACAACCTAATCTCGAGCCTATTCACGGAGAGGACGGCTGAGGCCATGGGGATCCACGGCGCAGCCGGCAGCATTGGGCAGATACTTACACCAACAGCCGCCTATCTGGTAGGGGCATTCTTGGACTGGCGCCTGGCATACGCCATCTTCGGGGCCCTCTCCATCCTCTCAGCCTTCTCATTGAGGTGGATACAAGAGGGGATTAACGGCATTAAACGTAATGAGGCCTTTCAGCCTCTGAAGCTGTTTAAGGCCCCGAACCTCTGGATCCTGCTTTTATACAACGTCCTTGTCGGACTATTCTACAGGGGGGTTGAGCTCTTCTTCCCAACCTTCCTCAGCCTGAATAGAGGCTTCTCGGGGGGCCTAGCCGCCCTCTCAACCTCCCTCATCCTCCTCTTCGGGGTTCTAGGCCAGTATCTCGGTGGAAGGGGGGCCGACAGGTACGGGTCGGAGCATATCATATTCGTCTCCTCCATTGGGGTTCTGGCCGGAATGCTGATATTGCTACTTTCGCCCATGAATATCGCAGGGGTGATGAGCTTCATAATCCTCTTCGGAGCCGGCTACTATGCCCACCAGCCAGCGATGACCTCCCTCATGGGCGTTGTCTCCCCAAGAGAGTTGAGGGGCACAGCTTATGGGATCATGTTCTTCTTCACCTTCGGGTTAGGCTCCGTCTCGACTACCCTCGTCGGATACCTGGCCGAAAGGTTTAACCTGGAGCTGGCCTTCTGGTTCATGACCCTCATCGCAGCCATAACCCTGGCTACATCATCGGCAATACTGAGGATCAGAAAGGGAGATAGAAGTTAAGCTATTGAGAACAAACTAAAATTGTTCAGTCTCGAAAACTTATTTATCCGAAATC
>JAGTQJ010000054.1:1205-4023 GCA_018396515.1 Candidatus Bathyarchaeota archaeon
CTGCGGAGCTGGTGATCGTGGGTTCGAGTCCCACCGAGCCCGCCACTTAAAGATTTCTCTTATACAAATAGGAATGGGGCCTGCTCTCCCTTATCTCAGGAAGTACACATGTCCTAGGCGCCCTGCCAGCTGGAAGAATAATCGAAAAGTATGGGAGGAGGAAGATGATCGTACCCATGATGCTTCTAACTCCTTTAATTCCCTTGGCCTTCTTATGTGCTAGAGGGTTCCGGGATCCAGCAGTGTTGGTTGTAGCGATGGGGGGTGGTTAACGCATTCCTGATGCTTGGATTCCAATCTCTCGTAGCCGACTACGCTCCTAGAGGCCACTGGGATGGGATGACATCCGCGATCGGCGGCGGTCGATTCTTTGTGGATATCAAAGGGGCAAGAGTGGTGGTAGACACTCTCCTTTTCATCACTGCTTCATCGGCATCATAAGTTGGAGGAGGTGCTTTATTCGTTATCCAGGCAGTTCCATTCCAAGTCATGAGCATATGTTACGAGAACATTACGAGAGTAGAATACAATACATTGCATACATTGGAGATATTAGGCGTTTTATTATTAAATGTTTTAGATAGCTATTTAAATGGAGCGGCCATTAGCCTCTGAAGATTCAAAAAGAGTTCCTCTTTTTGTTGGGAGGAAAGAGAAATTTTATGAAATCTTATTGTTGAAATTTCCCTTCAATTCGCGAAAATGTTTTTCCCTCATACACCTATCCCATCATAGAGTTGAGGGTTTTGATCCTTCCCATCGGGCCCGTCGATTCGAGGGTACTGGAGGCCCTTAAGCTTAGGCTCCCGGAGTTCCTTCCCCTCAAGGAGGTCGCCATCTCGGGGGATGTCTTAAAGGTTCCCGAGGACGCGTACGACCCCATAAGGAGACAGTACCGATCCTCCAAGATACTATCCATGATCTCGGCCTATAGACCACCCGTTGATGATGAGAGGGTGCTGGGGGTCACCGGTGTGGACCTATATGCTCCGGGACTAAACTTCGTATTCGGAGAGGCTAAGAGCTGGAGGGGGCCAGCTGTCATATCGACCTATAGGCTCAGCCCTGAGTACTATGGGATGCCCCGAGACGACGAGATATTCCTCGGGAGGGCTCTTAAGGAGGCTGTCCATGAGCTTGGCCACGCCTTGGGCCTAGGCCACTGCAAAAACCCTAGATGCGTCATGTTCTTCTCAAATAGCATTCTGGATACTGATAGGAAGGGTGTGCAACTCTGTGGATTGTGCCACACTAGGGTTCTGGAAAACTTAAAGGGCGGTATTTTCTAGGGTTTTCACGATTGGATAAAGGGGGAAAGGAGGGGCTGAAGGTTCTCATCTCGAGGATCAGAGGTTATGCTGATGAGCTTGGCCTAGACCTTTCCAAGCCTGAGGATAGGTTCAGGTGGTTTCTGGCCTCAATGCTCTTCGCTAAAAGGATATCGGCTGAGATAGCGATGAGAACCTACCGGCGGTTCGAGGAGGAGGGGCTGACAACCCCTGAGGCGATATTGGAGGCTGGATGGGATAGGCTCGTGGAGGTGCTTGACTCAGGCGGATATGTCAGGTACGACTTCTCTACGGCCTCCAACCTCTTGGAGGCTATGAGGAAACTCGTCGATGAGTACGGCGACCTGGAGCGGCTCCATGAGGCCTCAGCCAACCCTAAGGATCTGGAGAGGAGGCTGATGGAGTTTAAGGGTATAGGCCCCACTGGTGTGAATATATTCCTCCGGGAGTTGAGGGGTATATGGACGAAGGCTGACCCAGAACCTTCGGGGATAGCCTTGGAGGTAGCCCTTAGGCTTGAGATCCAAGATGTCAAGCAGAATGAATCCGCCCTGGTCAGGATCGGATTGGAATACTGTAAGAAGAGGAGATGTGGCCGATGTCCATTTGATGGCTACTGTAAGAAGCTGTAGATTCGAAGGTGAGGAGAATAACTCTCTTAAGAGATCCAGAAAATATCTGTAAATCTTATTTTATACTGGTCTTGTAGACATTAATTTCATCAAGCTTCTTAATGAAAAGGCTATATGATCAGTTACAACCTTCAAGGACGGTTATAACTTATAACTCGTTTTGGATTTAGGTGCTCATCCTAGCCTCATCGTACCATTAACCATTCAAAAGGTGAAAAGATATGTTCAATAATCATCAATTATAAATCATTTTCTTCTTTCAAAATGGTAAGAGAAGAATGTTTTCGAATAGATTAGAAAAATCAGGTGAAAGTTGGAAACAGCTTCAAATAAAGCCAAAATTAAATAATTATCGGATATGAATTTTTATACGCCCTAAGTCCTCCTATGGGATCGAGTGCAAAGACGAGGATCCCGAATCCTCATTTCTTAATCCTTTTTATACTCTGGGCGCCTCTCCCTGGTTGGCGTGGTATGCTGAGCTCAAAGGTGATAAGGGAACTCGTTGAGAAGGGAGAGCTTATAACAGGGTATATAGATCTAGACCTGCAGATTCAACCCTGCGGCTTCGACCTCTCCCTTGGAAGTGTTGAGGCCTTCTTGGACTCGGGGAGTGTAGACTTCAGCAACTTGGAGCGTAGGCTTCCTTCCACCAGGCCCTTAGAGCCCGACTCTGGGGGCTGGTTCAATCTATCTATGGGTTCATACCTCGTGGTCTATAATGAGGTGGTTAAACTGCCCCTGGACATAGCCGCGATAGCCAGGCCTAGGTCCACCCTATTGAGGTGTGGGGCGACCCTGGAGACGGCGGTCTGGGATCCAGGGTATCATGGTAGGAGCAGCTCCCTGCTCGTAGTCCAAAACCCGAAGGGGATTAGGTTGAGAAAGGATGCCCGA
>JAGTQJ010000054.1:4093-8545 GCA_018396515.1 Candidatus Bathyarchaeota archaeon
GCCGAGAAAAAGATAAGCAATGAGACTTGCATAAAAAAGAGGCGTAGATTAAATATACAGTGATTTAAATTTTGGATCTTGAGTTGAGGGTTTGGATGGTGGTCTAATTGGGTGTCAGCCTGTTCAGGGAGAGGTTGGCAAGGGAGTTCGACGAGAGGACAGCCCGCTTTCACACATCTGTGGTGGAGGATCTGAGGATCTTTGAGGAGGATATAGACGGGACGGAGGCCCACGACATAATGCTTCACGAGAGGGGGGTCATACCCCTCGATGCGTTGAAGCTGATCCTGAGGGCCCTGGAGGAGGTTAGGGAGGAGTGGAGGAGGGGGGAGGTAAGGATCGGGGCGGAGTTCGAGGATATCCACGAGTACATCGAGAAGAGGGTGATAGACAAGATCGGGGTTCACGCCGGTGGTATGCTCCACACAGGGAGGAGCAGGAACGACCAGGTGGCCGTAGATGTGAGGATGAGGGTCAGGGAGGAGATCCTAGAGACCGCTAAAGCCGTCCTCAACCTTATAGAGGCCCTCTTGAGGAAGGCTGAGGTGCACGTTGAGACGCTGATGATGCTATACACCCACGGCCAGCACGCACAGGTCGGAACCTTTTCCCACTATCTCATGGCATATGCCGACGCCCTGATCAGGGATTATCAACGCCTGATGGACTGCTATGGGAGGGTGAACATGAACCCCCTCGGCGCCGGCCCTGTTGGGGGGACTAGCATAGAGATAGATAGACACAGGACCACGGAACTCCTGGGATTCGACTCCATCGCCGAGAACTCCATAGACGCGACGAGCAGCAGGGACTGGGCCATCGAGGCCTCAGCCGCCTGCTCCATCCTCATGTCAAACCTGAGCAGGATGGCCTCCGACCTAACGGAGTGGTCTACAAGGGAGTTCGGCTACATCGAGCTGGCCGATGAGTACTCATCCTCCTCTAGCATCATGCCCCAGAAGAAGAACCCCTCAACACTAGAGCTCATAAGGGGGAAATCGGCGGAGGTCTTCGCGACCCTCCTCGAACTCCTCACAATGGTCAAGGGGGTGCAGAGCGGATATTACCAGGACCTCCAGGGGACCAAACCCCCCCTATGGAGGTGCTTCGACTCTACGAGAACCTCATTGGAGGTCATGGCCGGGATCATCTCAACCCTGAAGGTTAATGCTGATAGGATGGCCGAGGCTGTTAAGGGGAGCTTCACATATGCAGTTGACCTGGCCGAGGGGCTTGTATCAGAGGCTGGGCTATCCTTCAGGGAGTCCTACAGGCTCGTGGCCGCCCTGGTCAGGGAGGCAATAGATAGGGGGATCAGCCTCTCGGAGCTTGAGGCCGGGGATCTGGCAGAGGCCTCGGCCAGGGTGTTGGGGAGGAGGATAGAGGTGAAGGGGGATTTCATAAGGATGGTCACCGACCCGTATGGCAGCCTATTAAGGAGGAGGTCCCTGGGGAGCCCAAACCCAAGGGAGGTGTCCAGGATGATCCAGGAACGCAAAGGAAAGCTGGAGGAGTTGAGACATATTTTGGCTGAGAGGAGGAGCAAGCTGGAGAGGTCGAGGAAGCTCCTCAGGGGGACTGTGGCCTCCTACCTCGAGGGTAATGAACCGAAGAGAGGATAACGAACCGAAGAGAGCGGGAACGCCGCAGATCTTCCAGAGATGGTAGGTTTGGAGGGGCTCCTTACCTCCACGCAAGCGCTAGAGCCCCGTAAAGCACAGTGTCCTCGCCTAGGGGAGTTATCCTTATCTCCGGCTTCCTGTTTATCAGGTGCCTATCTATCCCCTGCTCTATAGGTCTAAGAATTAGCTCTTGATTGTTAAGAGCTATGGAGCCTCCCACCGTTATCAGCTCAGGATCGTAGATGTTGACTATGTTAGCGAATCCCACGGCGTTGACCTCCCCAATCCTCCCCACGATCCATAGGGCCGTCGGGTCTCCGAGCCTAGCGGCTTTGAATATGATCTCAGTCGTTAATCTTTGTGGGTTGCCCCCCGCCAGTTCGAGGAGAGGCCCCCTCTCCATCTCTCTGCCTCTCAGCAGGAGCCTTGCGTAGTTTGGGATGTTCATCCCCCCGCAGTAGGCCTCCCAGTGGCCCCTGCATCCGCATCCGCAGGTCAGCTCCGAATACGGGTCGATCGTTAGGTGGCCGACCTCGTGGGCGTTCCCATCCTTCCCCTGGAGGAGGTGGCCGTCGACTATGGCTCCTCCGCCTATCCCCGTGCTTAAGGTTACATAGACCAGGTTGTTGATCCCCCTTCCAGCCCCATAGACATGCTCGCCAAGGGCGGCTGCTGAGCAGTCGTTTATCAGCCTCACGGGCACCTCGAACTCCTCCTCTAAAGGTTTAACTATGGGGACCTCCTTAAATGGGAGGTTTGGGGCTCCAACTATACATCCCTCCGATATCCTGAGTGGTCCTATTGAGCCAACACCTATCGCCTTGAGGCCTCTGAGGTCGAGGGCTTTAAGCATCCTGATTATCTGGGATACGATCCCAAGCGCTCCGCGGGTCTTATCCGTCGCCTCTGTAAGCCTCTCAGAGATTCCTGATTCGTCGCCGGTTGCGACCCTTATATTACTGGCTCCTATGTCGATGGAGGCATATTTATGCCCCAAGTCAGCCTCCTACTCCACCTATGGGGGCTACCTCTTTGCCGCTACGGGGTTTCGGAGGGTGCCTATCTTCTCAACCCAGGCCTCCACGACATCCCCGGGCTTCAGGAACCTCTCAGGGCTTGTCCTACCCTGAGAGTCCCTTGGAGTGGTGTCGAGCGCGGTTCCCGCGCAGGTTCCCCCCGATATGATATCTCCGGGGTAGAGGGTCATGTCTCTGGATAGATATGAGATCCAGAAGGGGAAGCCCCTGATCATCATCTCCATGGAGCCATCTTGGCGGATCTCCCCGTTAACTTTAAGCCTCATCCTCAGGTTGTGAGGATCTCCTATCTCGTCGGCTGTCACTATGCATGGCCCCATCGGCGTCGAGGTGTCGAAGTTCTTAGCTAGGAAGAATCCCCTATCATCGGGCTGATCTCTTGCGCTTAGATCGTTCACTATGGTGTATCCGAAGACATAGCTCATAGCATCCCCCTCTGAGATATCCTTTCCTCTCCTCCCTATTATCGCGGCCACCTCCACCTCGTAGTCCAGCCGGTTAGTTCTCGCTGGGTAGATGATGGCCTCATCCGGGCCTATGACGTTTCTGGAGGATTTCCAGAAGCCCCATGGCTGATGCTTCCCCATGGCCAGCTCCATCTTGATATCCTCCATTGTCACCTTCTTACCTGTCATCATCGAGATAACCCCCGCGGTGTGGTCGTAGAAGTTCGCCCCAGCCATGGCTATCCTGGATGCCAGGCTTGGGAGGGGGGCGTGAATCTTCACCTCGTTCGGCTTATATATGATCCTCTCCCCCCTAGGCCCCTCTTTATATCCCTTCCCGATGTATTGGAGGGCCTCCTCAGCGGCCTTTAATGCCCTTTCCCCCTCCTCTATGAATTCTGAGAGCCTAGGTGGAAGGAGGGAGTATGCGTGGGCGTAGGGCCTGGAAACCCCTCTCCGGCCCAGCTCCGCGGCGTAGGCCAGGTTGAGGTCAACGATGGAGCCGTCCTCAAGGAGGCAGCCCAGCCTATCAGAATTGAAGACGACGAGCTTCATGCCGGTCAGGATGACTATTCACAGGCCCTATTTAAGCTCCTGCCTCCTTCCCTCAACCCTCTCAGGCACCTTTAGAAGAATTGAGAGGCCTAGCAGGATCGCTAGGGAAGAGATGGCTGCCGGGATCTTTATCCCGAGGTGTTCGCTGAGTAGGCCGCCTATGAAGGGGCCGATGGCCCACTCTAACCCGTTTATGAAGTTTAGGAGAGCTGCATAGGTGCCATGCTCCTCGGGGATCAGGTTCAACTGCCAGGCGAGCCAGGAGGAGTTTATGAATCCCCAGAATAGGCCGTTAAGGGCGAAGATGGGGGCCATCTGGAGGAGATCTGAGGCGTTCGATGAGAGGATGGGGTAGATCGACGCTAAGGCGACGCCTATCATCATTATCCTCTTCGCCCCCTTCCTGTCAGCTATAAGGCCCAGCATAGGCGAGGATACCATCCTAACCCCGAAGGCTATGGAGTTGAGGCTCCCTACATGGACTGTTGATGCGTTGAGAACCCGGACCAGGTAGACGGTTAAGACAGGGCCGAACATAGCTAGGCCCAACCCCCTCATCGAGATCCCTAAGACCCATCTTGTGTAGGCCCCACCCCTCCTCATAACCCCCGGAAGAGCCCTGAACCCCTCGATGAGTTCTCTAAAGCTTCTAAGCATCAATGGAAAGTAGTGAAAAGTCCCGTTTCCCCTCTCCTCCCCCCTCAACCCTAAAACTATGAGGGTGGCCATGGCGAGGTTCAGGAGGGAGTATAGGAGGAAGACGAGCCTGTAACCTATTATGGGTATCAGAAG
>JAGTQJ010000054.1:8587-9509 GCA_018396515.1 Candidatus Bathyarchaeota archaeon
TGGGTTATATAGCCCCATGAAGCTCGCCCTATGCTTCGGGTCTAGAAGGTCTGCGAGCATTAATACCGACGCCACCCCTGATATGGATGTGAATATGGACATTAAGGCGGTTACTACCACGATATGCCAAGGCTTAATAGAGAAGATCACCGGTATCGAGAATATCGATGCGGAGAGGAAGCCGATGGATGTCATCTTCAGGCTGTGCCCAACCTCATCGACCAAACGCCCCCAGGCCAGCTGCATGAAGGTTGAGGCTAACCCTGAGGCCAGGGCCTGAACCCCTATATCGACAGAGGAGCCTCCCAGGTCGAGGATGTATATAGGGAGAAAACCCCAGATCCCATTAACTATACCCTGTAGAAATGAGAAGGCGAAAAGGATTATCAGGACTCTACTCTTCGCCCCTAATACCACTGATAGACTTTTCATATGGAGGTCTCAGGATTCTCGAAGGATGAAGATCCTCCTTATTAGGCCTTTCGGTTCGGCATGATCGATCTCGGTTTTATTTTCCCGCCCCTCCCCCTCATTAAATCTCTCTAAACCTAGTCGGTTGCCCCGAGGGCAAGTGATTTCCCATCTATCAAGGGGCTGACCGGCCTCGGGTTATAGATAATGTTATATCGTTCGATTTATCATAACCTCGAGTCTACCTGGGGTGGATGGAGGCGCATTGATCGAGGTTAGATTCCATGGAAGGGGTGGACAGGGCGCCGTCACCGCGGTGAGGATCTTGGCCTCAGCCCTCTACCTTGAGGGAAAGTACACCCAGGCGATCCCCATGTACGGGACTGAGAGGAGGGGTGCACCCGTCGTCGCCTTCCTCAGGATCGGGGAGAGCAGGATAAACGAGAGGGATCTCGTCCACAATCCGGATATAGTGGTCGTCCTTGATCCACTCCTCTCAAGGACTGTCCCC
>JAGTQJ010000053.1 GCA_018396515.1 Candidatus Bathyarchaeota archaeon
CGCTAATGCCCCCAGGCCCGCCCTGAAGGCTGCGAACATCCTGTTTTGGTGTTCTATGGGGTCTCTAAACGCGGGGTCGTCTCCGGCGAAGTAGTGGGCCTCGTCTAAGACTGGGAATGCACTGTATATGGCATATCTAGGGATGTCGAAGTGGCTGTAGTCACGTTCGGCTTCGGCTACTGGAAGCTTGAAGAGGTTGTAGATGAAGGAGTCGATGGTGGTGTAGACTAATCGTCTCAGGAAGAATGGTGATTTCTCCGCGTCTAGGATATGCATAGCTTGCGCTCCAACTGTGACCTCGGGAAGGTGTTGTTCGAGGGAGGATTTAGCGGTATCATAACTTTCCTCGACAATTGCCCTGAAGGGTAGGATGTGGATTAGCCTTTCAGCTAGGCTCGACTCCTTTACCAGCCAGGCTGCCAGCGCTATGCTTGCCTCTGTCTTACCATAGGATGTTGGGGCCTCTAGAAGTATTGTAAGGGGCTTCCCATTTCTATTAGCCTCCTCTATCTCCTCGAAAAATTTTTGAATTCCAGGCCTTGGAGCATGACCAGTGAGTAGCTCCATATAGCTGCTGGGATCCATCTTTAGGGGCCCTTGGTTGTTTCGAGGGCATTTACCACCTTTGCGAGGAGTCTTCTAAATTCGCTTTTGGCGTCATCAACGCTGAGTTGAGGCGACAGGTAAAGGCTCCGTCTGCAGTGGATGAGGGCCCTCGCGAACTCGTCGCTTGTTGTTTCATATGTATAACGGGCGATGCGGAAAAGTTCTCCTTCACTATCCACCGAGGAGCTGGTTAGGATAAGGTATATTGATAATGCAATGTTGTAAGCTGCCTGTGCAACTAATCGGAGCTCTCTGCGGCTCTCATTCCAGTTGCGGAGGGCAAAGATCATGAGATTCTCTAAAAACCTGTCTGCTCCGAGTGCTTCGACAAACCTTGATAAATAATGATCTAATTCGACTGTGTGATATGAAATAAGTGCGGGTTTATTGCCGGCTAAGGAGATCTCAAAAATGGCGATGGGTTGAAAGGCTGGGACTCTCAGTCTGAATGCCGTAGCTAAACGGAATATTATCAAAGGCTCAGTCTGGTAGCCGACATCTGCCATAAATCTTCCTAGGGACTCCCATAAGTTTCTGGCGCCGGGATCCTGATATGAGAGATGAACCGCAACATTTGATGTACCGATACGCCTATTTCCCACTAAGGTTAAGCTTGCCCCCAGCAACAACAGCATGGTTGTGTGAATATCCAGCTTTATTCCGGCATTCATATATCTAGATGGGAGAAAGGATCTTCTTCCTGCGTAATGGTTCAACTTAAAATATTGTATGGCTTCTATATCAGGATCGACTCCCCACTTTAAGATGGTTTTAGTATCTGGTCGAAACTCCAATCTGCTCAAGGAGGCTAGAATATTCTGACCGGTTGCAACCCATTTACCATACTCCATTATAGCCGTTGCTAGGTCGACTGGCTCTGTTTTGGTTAAACTACGCACCTGACCAAGAATTTTATCCCTCGATTTGAAGTCAGGTTGAAAAAGTTTAACATGCTTGAGGTCTTGCTGAAGAATCTCCCCATATTTAGCTAGAATATTTTTTTCATCGCCCCCTATTATGGCACTTCCATCGGTGATCTCCAGACTTCCTGTGCCACCTGCAACTATCTCGGCCAAGGCTGTTAAAGCATAATCGCGAATCAGAAAACCCTCAGGGGGCAGTGCTATTCGAATAGCTGGCCGGTTCAATAGTACCAGCTCCTATTCCCGACCACTGTTTTCCATGGATCCTCTAGATCCGTGGTGATGGCAACCCCCTGGGATGATATTTTGACATCGACTTGAGAGGGCCTTCTACTCCCCTTCAATATGGGCAGGATAAACTGTTTTATAGAGGGGGAATAGCTCTCTCTAGGTCTAGTTCTTCCCCCTTTCGCACTGAACCAGTGAAATGAGTTCGCGTCAAAGGACCAGAATTCAGCCTGCTCGAGTTCTTCAATTTTTGGATCACAATAAGTTACAGACTCACGGGGAAAGTAGTAGGATGTCTTAGCTCTCTTAACTTCTGGCCTTGCGCTCTCAATATTTACATGGTCCACGGCTACGAGCCCCTCTTTCGAACCGATAGATATTATAGAGCCAGCTGCCATTGTTAGGAGTTTTTGCCAGTTCTCTCCCAATTCTTTCTCTGCTATGGTTGAATCCACCACGAAAGCTAACCGCACCCGTCCATTCGGCATCAACACCTTTCCAAACCCGTGGATGCCGAACCACATACTTCTCTCCTCGGGCTTCCTATAAGGCGGCTGCAGAAAGGGCAGGGCATGGACCCTTGATATGTCAGTCCAGATCATGGGATATGTTGCACATTCCTCCTTTAAACCAAGGTGGGCGGATCTTATGAGATGAACCGCCCGCCTAGCGCCGCTGACCATTCCCGAATCCATTGAAAGCTCACACTCAGGCCATCTTAAGGTCTTAGCCAGCCCGTAGGAGAATGCACCGATAAGTGTAGAGGGGGGTGGCAGCAGGATGCTAAGCTGGGCGGCCGATACGAAGGGAGATTTCACCGAGAAACCCCAGGTGAACACGAGGTCGATGTAAAGTAAGGCCAGCCCCTCGTCAGAGATCATCGGGATTCCCTATTCAACATTTTGCCTAAAGTAGTTCAAGACCTCGGAGAAGACCTTGGAGATGGTGTTATATCTACTAATTTCTTCTAGACCCTCACATGCCCCCTCAGAGTCATAAGCCCATAGCTTGATCTCCTCACCGCTTATCAGTCCTGCAAAGTCTCTTGCCCTCTCAACCGTGTCTTTCATATAGTGACGAGTATGGGGTGGACTCGCTTGGAACGGTAGAGGTTTACTAACTGCGACCAATAAGCTTCGCACTTCACTCACGGGATTGGTTCTAGCTAGACGGGCACCGAAGATCCTGTTCTCCAGCATGTGGGAGAGCGCCTCTACGGCCACCTCGATGCGCTTTATTCGCTCCTCACGGCCAACTATCTCTTCTCTGCTCAGCATTGTAGAACGCCCTATCTCATCGAGTTCTAGCCCCATCTGGAAGACATAGAGGGCTGACCCGACCTCCACATAGTAGATCTTATGTAGCGAGGGGTCTGGCGCATACCTCACATGGAACTGGCTCTCAAGCGCCAACTGCTCGATGGCATCGTAAGCTGGAACCATGAAGCTAACCCTAAACTTTGAAGTTCGCTTTGCAGGGATTTCCTCAGGTAGTAGAAAGCCTCCAACATCTTCAACGACACAGTTCTTAACGATAAGCTTCTCAACTTCCGCAGGATTCTTTACCCTCTTTTCTATCAACTCGTCCTCCCAGGGGCTCTTCACAAGCTTAATCGCCTCTAGGTCACCATGTTTTATGAAAAGGTGCTGTCGGCAGCATCCACATACAGGCAAATTCTTGCTCTCGGCTAGGTCGGCCAGCCACCGCTGATATGCATTGGCAAGGGATTCGCCACTCACCGCTGGCGCATAAATGAGAGTATAACCATTCTCCCTAGGAACAACTATAGGAACCCTACGGTGCCTTGCAACATTCCCTATACTCTCCACCATATTCATGGCCTCGGCGTTAGCCAGAAAGCGAGCTGAAATCGATGCATACACCTTAACCAGCCTCCCTCGTAAGAGCCTTCAACGCAACCTGTCGAGCTAAGCGTAAACCTTCAATACCCCCACCACCAACTTCCCCGAGAAAGCGCTCAACCTCACTCGACGATGGAACCGGGATGGGTGGCTTATCCACCGGCCAAGCCCTCGCTACCCTCACAGCGTCATAGAGAGCCAGCTCCACGGCGGCAGGAGATAAGGCTCCAACCATACGGTCCAATATACCATACATTTTCTCGTCAGCTAGGCGTCTTAAGAGGCCTATGATATTAGGAAATCGGCTTTCTAGAGGTACCCACCTATATTTAACAGAACTCATCCATTTAAATTTAAAAGAACTTAATAAAAGCTTTTTGCTTCTGATAAAATTACCGCCCTTTCAATTCCCTTTATTGGGATTTTCTTATTGCATCTTATTGCATCGGGGTATGCTGAGTCGTATATGGTTAGTTTGGTTGTGATGGCTATCTCCAGGATCTCCCCTAGGTCCTCCAGCCCATCGCTTCGATTCTGAGGCCAATTTGTCCGGGGGCTCTCAGGGCCTCGGCTCCTTCGCTGAGCTTGGACAGCCCTTGGGATATCGCCCTCCATATGACGGAGGCCACCTCGTAGGGGAGGAGGAATGGCGCGTATGCCTCCACCTCTCCCGAGGCTATAAGCCATTACAACCAAACTAACCATATACGACTTGGATTAAGGAGAGAGGCGAGGGATTAAGGAGAGAGAGGCGAGGGAGGGAGCGGATATTTCAGATTATCTTGAAAGGTTGATAAAGGAGAGCCTCCCCGAGGAGGCCCTGGCAGAGTTGATAGGTGGGGACCTGATCGGGTATCATGAGCCGATAGATTTCGAACCGGTCGACTTGAGGACTGATTCTTCTACGATTATTAGAGAGATGAGGGATGAGAGGGCAGATAAGCTATCTAGACAGTAGTGCTATAGCTAAGAGGTATCTTAAGGAGCCTGGATCCTTAAGTATTTTATCTATTTGCTATTATTTCTTTTTTTATTGTTTCTTTTGATTTGAGCCATTTTAGCTTTAACGTTGGTTCATATATGTATATTAGGGGTATTTGATATGTTTGTGCTATTTCATAATATGCTATTGTTGCTGGCTTCGTGGCTGAGGTGCAGTCTAGGATCAGCATATATTTTTTGGATAGCAATTCCCACCTTCTTTTAACCTTTTCTCTAACTGAGTCTATGTCATATATCTCATCTTCATAGCATAGAATCCAATCGTATTGGAGTCTCATCTCCTTCCAATCATCGAAGGCCTCATGTGTGGTTAGTACATGGATTGTTTCTGGCTTTATGTTCTCGGCTCTGAGTAACTCTAAGGCCGTCTCTGTCTCGGGTTTTTCCCTCCCCTCCCTCCTACCCAGAAGCCCCATATAGGCTATTGGTAGGGGTTTATCACTAAATATGTAGCATAGGGGGGTGAGATACCTTAATCCATATGTTCCCTTCACAAGCCTCTCAACTAGGCCGAACTGGATCAGGATGTTGAGGTTGTGAAGCAATGTCGAACCTCTAACCCCCGATGCCCTCTCGATCTCTGAAAACTTTGCGACACCACCGAGCCTTGAGAGTGCTATGGCCGCCCTCCTCGCATTATCTCTTGAGAGGGCCTCCCTATATCTAGGTCCTGGAGGCTCAGACATCATCATCTTAATTTGAACAATATACAACCTAGCTTGAATATTACTCTAGAGAGCCTTTTTTACAGCTAAGTCGATGAGCATTTGGGGTGTTGCATGGCAGGCTTCCTCAAGCATAGCGATGATGGTCGGATGAAGTTGGCGATCCTCGACGGCCTGAGCCAGATCCCCATCACAAGCCTTGATATAGAGACCTACAGCCCCCAGGGCTTTCCACACGATGCTGAGGATCCCATAGTCTCGGTGAGCCTCGCACAACCCCTCTGCGGGGATCCGAGATGGGGTGTGGAGCTCTCATCGGTGGTCTGCCACCCCTCCCTAGAGCCCAGGCTTCTGAGAATCCTCTCCAGCCTACTTAACTCCCGCCTAGGGGGGATCCTCCTGACATATAATGGGCTGCGCTTCGACCTCCCCTATCTGAAGTCCAGGGCTGACAGGTATGGTATAGAGCTCTCATGGAAGCTGGATGGGATGCCCCACATAGACCTATACCAGCTCGTGAGGGGGTGGGAGCTATGCCTCCCCAGCTACAGGCAGAAGGAGGTGGAAGAATTCCTCGGTATAAGGAGGCATGTCGCGGACGTGAACGGCGGCAACTACTATAGACACTACCAGAACTTCCTGAAAAAGGGAGATATTAAACCTATACTCTATAATATAGAGGATGCATTACTAATACATATGATCTTATATATCTTGAAGCGGGGTCTGAAAAGGAGAATTATGGAGGAGGGATGATAATTGAAAATCGAATCATATAAGGCAAATAAAGGTGAGGTAGCCGTCGCTCACAAAATAAAAAATAATTCGACATCAGCACATATCTTAAACCCTATATATTTAATGGAAAATCTCTTAAATGAGAAGAGGATAGCATGTCTTGGAGGGGATCTTTATGCGTAAAACATCCATCATAGCGCCCCTCGGCACGAGCCCCCCGGTGATCACCGAGTTCCTCCAGTATGTTCAGGAGGCCATGTTCGAGAGGGTAACAGACCTAACCATTATAGTCACGAGAGAGCCTGCGGTGCTGGAAGGGAAAGAGCTTGTGAAGGCAGCGGTGAAACATCGCTATCCAATGGTACACATACACGAGGAAGAACTCCCCTTCACAGACATAACATCCGACGAGGACCACCTGGAGTTCATGAAGATCTGCGCGAGGATCCTGAGGGAGCAGAGGGAGATCCACAGGGCTGAGAAGGTCTACCTCTGCGTAGCTGGAGGCAGGAAGGATATGTGCATAACCCTATCCCTCCTAGGCCAGTACTTCGGCGTCAACGGAGTATTCCACGTCATAATGCCCGAGATAAAGGC
Organism: Candidatus Bathyarchaeota archaeon; assembly: GCA_018396515.1. Lineage (GTDB taxonomy): Archaea > Thermoproteota > Bathyarchaeia > TCS64 > TCS64 > JAGTRB01. The sequence goes on from JAGTQJ010000053.1 coordinate 6,622, forward strand.
CTACAGCGCCGAACTGGAGAGGGTGCGATACGAGATAAGCGAGCTAGCGAGAGCAGAGGACAAAGAGAGATATTACAAGGAAAGGGAGGAGATATTTGAGAAGCTAATGTATCCACCTGCAGAATCTTACACTGTCATAAGGATACCCATAATCCCAACACCCCAAAACATAATATTCGATGTCTTCAAACTATTAAAAGCTAGAAAGGTTTCCAGAAAAGATGTTGAACTTCCTCTAAGTTTTCTTAAAGATCTCGAAGCATCAAAAATTATAAAGATTACGCAGAATTTTATATATACAGAAGAAATAGGATATAATATATTGAAAGTTTTAGGTGAAGTTATATGATGTTAAAAAATGTTAAAAGACGAAAAATTTTTATATTTTTACCCAATTAATCCTTGGTGATCGAGATTGTCTCTTAATTTCCAAAAATTTATGACTGAAATAGTATATGACTATGCTACTTTGGCTGGCTTGGCTCTGGCGAGGGGGGGAGCCGATAGAACTACTGTTTCAAACTTACTTGAGGTCTTCCAAAGTGAGGCAGGGGCTTTAGATGCCACTTCTCTCCTTTTAGCTCATATTATGAGGCAGGTTGGAAGAGGTGAGATTAGGAGAGATTGTGGGAGTAAATTATTGGGGCACCTTAGTGAGATCTTTAATAGTTTCAAAGGAGAGGAGCTAAAAACAGCTGTGCTAAAGTACCTTACATTATCTAAGTGGGTATTTGAGGCCTCTCCTAGAGTTTCAGAACCTATAACCGGTTTCAAGGACCTCATAAGAGCTTATCTCAGGTGAAACTATGGTCTATGGGGACTTTGATCGCTTTAAGGTGAAGTATTTAATCAATCTTGAACTCATAAATGAAACTCCTCTTTCCATCGGTATGGGTCGAACCTTATGGGGTGCTGTGGATAATCCCGTGGTCAAGAGGGATGGAGTCCCATATATTCCAGGGAGCACCTTGAAGGGGGTTCTTAGAGTGGAGGCCGAGAGCTACGCAAGAACTATATATGGAGTCGATGAGGTTTGTGATGTTCTGGATCCTACGGGGCCACACGGAGAAGAGAGAAGACTCCAAGAATTGGGAGAGGAGAGATATGAACCCTGCGTCGTGTGTAAGATCTTCGGAGGCCCCACCATAGCCTCTCATTTGACAATCTACGATGCATATCCAATTAGTGACTATCATATAGAAGTCCGTCGTAGAGTAAGTATAAGTAGATTAACCGAAGGGCAATACCCAGGAAAGCTTTTCGAGGTGGAGCAGGTAGATCCAAAAACTTCATGGAATCTAAGGATGGATGTGGAGAATATAGATTTAATGAGCTTAGAGGCTCAAGATAATGAGCAACCTAAACAGATAATTAATTATCTTATGAACAAAATTTTGACTGATGGTTTAAATCTAGGAGGAAAGAGGAGTATAGGTCTTGGATTAGTTAAGGCTCGTTTGAAGAACGTCTTAAAAATTACAATAAAGGATGAGAAATACTATAAGGAGGATGTGACTGATGCCTATAAAGAGATGTTGGGGGTTAAATAATGATAGAATATCCTTGGTATAGTCATCCCATCCTATATAGAGTCTTAGTTTTAAGTATTAAGATCTTAAATAAAGAACCTCTCAGAATAGGTGCGGGTAGGGGAAGCCCTCTATCACCAATAGATCTACCAGTAATAACCATTAGGTTACCAGAGGGGAATCCTCCCTATATCCCTGGAAGTAGCCTTAAAGGCACCTTCCGTTCAACGGCGGAATACATCGTCAGATCTTTGGGGATCAATGCATGCCAAGCTGGGGCCTGTAGCTTAATGCTCTGGGATGAGAGGGAAAGAATTCGATATGGTGAGAGGCTTAATAGATTATTAAGAGAGGGGAATGAAAAAGAAGTCATCGAATTACTCTCAAGGTATTGCTTAATATGCAAGTTGTTCGGATCAAGCAGCTTCTCTTCTCACCTCAACTTCGAGGACGCATATCCCACAGGAGGGGTGTCAACGAGTATGAAGACGGGGATCGCTATAAACCGGAGAAGTGGAGCTGCTCAGCGTGGAGCCCTCTATCAAGTAGAGTTCGTTAATCCTGGCCATGAGTTCAAAAGTAAAATAGTTGCGAAGAATGTTCCAAACTATGGCCTTGGGCTGCTAGCAGTGATCCTTGACTATCTTAATGAAGGGATTATTAAGCTCGGAGGCTTTAAATCTAGAGGCTTCGGGAAGGTAAAGGTCGAGGTAAAGGAAATAAAGGGTAAAACTCTAAAGGACAATTCATATATTAGCCTATCTGAGGTTAAAAAACTCCCAGCCTTGGATGAATACGATATTGATATAGAGATAAATCCTGATGATATTGATGGAACTTTAAAGGAATTTAAGAAGGCTTGGTGGACATATGCAAACAGGCAGAGAACAGTTAGAGGTTAAAGTGATCAGAAGGCCTTACACGCCTAGAAGCCAACTCATAGAGGGTAGGTTTAACGCTATCCTCAAGCTCGAGGCAGAGGTACCTCCGAATTCATATATATTCACCTGGTCAGGGTGGCCAAAGCCGCCGAGTCTCGAACAGCTGGTTGAGGATATAAAGAGGATGGCGAGGTCTGGCAGAGTCCATCCTAGGGAACTTGAGGCACTCTATAGTAGCTATACTAAGCCCATAAGGATAAAGAGACCGGAGATGGAAAGAGGGCCCCCATCATATGATGGGGTGAAGTACATCTCAGGCTCCTCGATAAGGGGTGCCCTTAGATCCCGCATCGAGTATAAATTTGCACCCAAGATAGTTAGAGGACTCTATATGTCCCGTGCATGCTACATAATCCAAGGAGATGCCGGTAAAGGGAGGCATGTGGACTTCTGGGGGGTAGACGAGGCTCATCGAAGGGAGAGGCTCTGCTCTGGAGAGGAGGGAGAGGTCTGCATCGTTTGCA
>JAGTQJ010000055.1:0-4909 GCA_018396515.1 Candidatus Bathyarchaeota archaeon
CCCTATTGGAGTACATTCTCCATCACCTTAAACGCCATGGCATAGCCGATATTAGGCTGCTAGTAGGATACAAACATGAGCAGATCAAGAACTACTTCGATGATGGCAGCAGGTTCGGAATGAGAATAGAGTATTTTCTGGATGACCCTTCCCTTAGAGGCTCTGGAGGAGCCCTCCTTAACGCTGCCAATAGGGGAGCCTTCGATGGGGCTGAGACCTTGCTGGTATACTACGGCGATATCCTGTCCAACATCGACCTCTCGGGGATGCTCCGCCAACACCTCGAATCCCGCGCTTCATCCACCCTCGCCCTAGCTAGGGGTTTTGAAGTGCCGGTGGGCGTGGCAGAGCTGGAGGGTAAGAGCATAAGGAGGTGGGTGGAGAAGCCTAGACTGGACATCTACGCCGGGATAGGCATAGTGGCTTTCAACACCCATGTAATTGGAGACCTTAAGGAGCTGGCCGTCGGTAGGGAGGAGCTGGATATTATGGGGGATCTCATACCACACCTCATCAAAGGGGGTAGGAGGGTGGAGGCCTATGTCACGGAGGACTTCTGGTACGATGTCGGCTCCACGGAGAAGTATGAGAAACTTAGCAGCGACCAAATTGAGGCGATATTCGATATTTAAACCCCCCCCTCCTTTAAGATCATTCACTTAAAACCCCAGGATCTCATTTTAATGGCCTTTCATCAGCTCTCCAAAACCTTTGATCTGGGGTTGACGTTTCCTCAGTCAGCAGTTTCAATTACAGATCCATGGAGTTTTCAGCCTTGGCTCGGAGCCTGATAAAAATTTAAATTTATCCTTGTCGGGGAAATATTGAAAGTTACTCGGTTATGAGACAAGGGGTTTACACATTGTCTGATACGAAGATGTGTTCTCCACGATGCAGAGATTTTAAATGCGTCAAAAATGCCCTGAGCTATAGAGGGGGCCAGGCCTGGTGCAACTGGACCAATGAGCCGTGCGACATCAAGAGCTGTAACTACGCGGCTTGCTATAAAAGAAGACTCCTAGATAATGGGATATGTGGGCTGACTGTTAAAAGGAAGACCAGAGAAGATGTGGAGCCTGAGGAGTTCACTGTCGAGGAGATAAGAGTGAGATCAAAAATAACTAGAAAAATTGGTGAAAAAACAATATTTTAGATTAAAGATTGTTTATCACAGCATATTTTTTAAACACCGTTACAGGAAGTTAGAGAGTTGAGGGGGCACCCTCCCAGTGGAACCGATGAGGCTCATACCCCGCTCATTCGATATAATAGGTTCTAGGGAGAAGGCCGTTGCGATCGTCGAGATCCCCCCAGACCTCAGGGATTTTGAGGAGGGGGTGGCCAAGGCGATCATGGAGAGGCACAAGAATGTTAAAAGCGTCCTCGTTAAGGAGTCTGAGAGGCTTGAAGAATATAGGATCCGGAGATATAGGGTGCTAGCAGGAGATCCCGATACCGAGGTCGTCCATAGGGAGGCTGGATGCCTCTTCAAACTCGATCCCCAGAAGGTCTATTTCTCCCCAAGGGAGGGGGCGGAGAGGATGAGGATAGCTGAGAAGGTTCGAGATGGCGAGAAGATCCTGGTGATGTTCAGCGGGGTCTGCCCCTACCCCATAGTAATAGCGAAGCGTCATGAGAAGGTAAGAATCATAGCCGTGGAGTCAAACCCACACGCCCACAACTATTGTGTGGAGAATATACATCTAAACCGGGTTCAGGATAAAGTCATCGCGTTGCTCGGTGATGTTAGAGACATCTGTCCAACGCTCGGCTCCACCTTCGACAGGATAGTGATGCCCCTCCCGAAGGGGGCTTACCAATTCCTAGACCTGGCGATCCCCCTACTAAACTGCGGCGGGGTGGTCCACTTCTATCACTGGGCTAGGGAGCCGGATCTATTCTCCAAGGCTAAGGAGATCCTCTCAACAGCCTCTGAGAGGTTCGGGAGGAGGGCCGAGTTCCTTGAGGAGGTGAGGGTCTCCCAATATAGTCCAAGGGTTTGGAAGGTAAGGGTAGACGCGAGGATCCTCTGTTAACACCCTTGTTCTTCATCATCCTCTCTCTTCACGCTGACCTCCTCCCTCTCAAGCTCCAGGGGCCTCTCCAGTGGGAGGGGGGGAGGAGTCGTCGCCATCGTGTAACCTATCCATAGGATTATGGCTAGGAGGGCGTAGATCGCCAGGACCATGGGTATCTTGAAGGCCCACTCGCTCAACTCCCTAGATATGAGATGGGATAACCCTATGTAGGGGCCGAAGGCCCATATGAAGTATCCGACCATGCATATGAGGCTCCCAACGATGATAAGAACCCCAAGGGTCTCGTCTCTCATAGCCCATCATAAGGCTAACGATGGAGGAACGAATTTAGCCTTTTCCCCCTTCAACATCTCTCACAACCCATAGCATAATTTCCCCGAGGCCTCTCAGAAAGCTAGCATGGTTAGATATTCCTTTAGGAATAAATAAGGCCGTTTAAAACATGAAATATTTATAAGACTTTATTCTTTTAGTCATGGAAATCTGAAGGCGAAATGCCTTGAAGAATCTGGTCATCCTTGAGTTGAGGAGCCAGCCCCTCGAGGAGCAGCCATTGGAGATCTGCGAGCGGAAGGGGCTTGGACATCCAGACTCCATCTGCGACGCGATCATGAATGAGGTCTCCATTGAACTATCTAAGGAGTATCTGAGGAGGTTTGGAACCATCCTCCACCATAATCTAGATAAAGGCCTCCTCGCGGCCGGGGAGAGCGTCGTGAGGTTTGGGGGAGGGGAGGTCGTAAAGCCGATGCTCATAGTTTATGGGGATAGGGCCACCTTCGAGGCTGGAGGGGAGACCATCCCCGTCAATGAGATCGCCTTCAACAGCACCATGAGGTGGCTCAAAAACAACATGCGATTCATAGACCCCGAGCTCCACGTCAGGTATCAGAGCGAGATAAAGCCAGGAGCCATCTCCCTCCAAGACATATTCCACAGGGGCGGAAGATTCCTAGGGGCCAACGACACCTCGGCTGCCGTGGGCTATGCCCCCATGTCCGAGCTCGAGACCCTGGTGCTAAACCTGGAGCGGTACCTCAACTCCCCATCCTTTAAGAAGGGGTTTCCGGAAACTGGGGAGGACATCAAGATAATGGGCTTGAGGAGGAAGAGGAGCGTCGACCTTTTGGTCTCCATAGCCTTCGTAGACCGATTCATAGAATCTGAGGAGAGCTACTTCAGGAGCAAGGGGGAGGTGGAGGAATCCATCAGGGAGTTCATCGACTCAAACTACGACCTCGACTCCTACAACGTGGAGCTTAACGTCCTAGATGCCAGGGGAAGGGGTATAGGGGGCCTCTACTTGACAGTTCTGGGCACATCCGCCGATAGCGGGGACTCAGGCCAGGTCGGGAGGGGGAACAACGTGAACGGGGTTATCCCCCTGAACAGGCCCACCTCATCCGAGGCGGCGGCGGGGAAGAACCCAGTCAGCCACGTCGGCAAGATATACAATGTCCTCAGCTACAGGATCGCGGAGGAGATATCTAGAAACGTGGCTGGGGTAAGGGAGGCATATGTCTGGCTCCTGAGCAAGATAGGCCAATCCATCGACCAGCCCTTAGTCACCTCAGTCCAGGTGATACTCGAGAAAGGGGCAAGGTTAGAGGAGATATCGGGGGAGATCGAGGAGGTTGTGGAGGAGGAGTTCGAGCATCTGCCGGAGTTCTGCATGGACCTAGCCTATGGGAAATTGAAGATCATATAGATATAGAGATCATTATAGTGGACTCATTATGGTGAAAACCTACGACGTGGGGAGTCTCCCCCCAAGGATAGGCCAAGATGTTATTCGCAGAGGGGGCAGAAGATACGCTACTCTGCTTCCATACATGGGCGTCGGGGAATTAGAGGACATTAAGATGTTCGAAGAGGAGATCGTCAACTCCTTCATCGATAAGCTGAACGCGGGGATAGATGTCCCAAACTACCCACAGCTCAGGGATATGAATGAGATGTTCCTAGAACTCATCGGGGGGGTTGAGAGAAGAGGTGATGGTTACAGGGTCCTATCCAGGGTCGTGGCAAAGCCCTTCGCCGTCATCCCAGAGGTGGAGGCCATCAAGAGGAACGCGTCAAGGATCGCCGAGGCCGCTGGACTGGGGAGGTTCGAGTTCAAGATATGCGTCACAGGCCCATATACCCTCTCCTCCCTCTTCCAAGACAGAGATGATGAGCTTCTCAGAATGCTTGGAAAGGCTATCTCAGAGATAACCTCCAACACGATATTCAGGGCGAGGAGGGGGGAGGCAACCCTTCTTTTCATAGATGAGCCCGCCTTCGGCTTCCTCAACGATCCCCTCATAGACTACGGCTCAGAGGGGCGGGAGGCCCTCCTCGAGGGATGGGAGGATATATGCAGGGCGGCATCCTCAAAGGGGGTTGAGGCGGGCATCCACCTCCACAACACCTCGGACGGCCTATTCTGGGACGTCGAGCACCTGGGAATAGTGGATTCCCACGTTCACGACATGCTATACACCTCAGAGGCAACCCTGAGGAGGATCAGGGAGACCGGTAAGAGGCTCAAGGCGAGCATCTGTAAAACCGAGTTTGACGCCCTGATAGCTGATAGACTCGGCGTCGAGGCCACCCCACAGAGCATAGGGGAGGTTTGGTCCAGGATAAGGTCTGGAGGGCTTGACCCGACCAAGTTCTTAGAGGATCTAGACCTCATATACAGGCGGCTTAAGGCCCTCATTGAGCGCTTCGGGATGGAGAATATACCCTTCGCCGGGCCGGAGTGCGGCCTGAGAGGCTTCCCAACCTACGACTGCGCCCTTGAATGTCTGAGAAGGGTCTCAGAGGCAGCCAGAAGATTAAGGGCCGAATCGATGAGCATCTAGCCAGAGACGTCATCTCATCATGTT
>JAGTQJ010000055.1:4928-5324 GCA_018396515.1 Candidatus Bathyarchaeota archaeon
GAGTCCAGGAATATCTTCGGTTAGCCCGAAGATGACTGGTTTTCTAGCCCTCTCTGAGAAAACCTCTCTTTAAACGCTCAAATCTCTCCGATAGGTATGCCGATACGCTTCTTTCCTCCCTCCTTGAGATCTTTCTAAGAACTCCCGCCACCCCGGTGGAGTACTGGATCGCCCTCTTCTGCCTATCGATGACCGATCCCGGCAGGCCCAGCCTCCTAGCCAGGGCCCTCAGGAGGGGCTTCCTCATAGTGGTCCCCTCTGGTGGGAGCCTTAACTCCGGAGGCAGGGATAGGCCGAACTCGATTAGCTTGATGTCTGTGAATGGAGCTCTCAGCTCAACCCCTAAATCCGCGCAGATCTTGTGATCCCTCTCATAGGGTGTAGGGAGGGATCATT
>JAGTQJ010000055.1:5333-8475 GCA_018396515.1 Candidatus Bathyarchaeota archaeon
TGAACATCATCTCTACCGCAGAATTTCTAGAGATACCCTCTCTAACATATTTAGCATAGCCTCCGAATAGCTCGTCGCTTCCACTACCCGAGTAGAATATGCTGCCACCGAGCTCAACCGTCGCCTTCACAGCCCAGTATAATGGTAGGCCCACCTCCACCTGTAATGGGTTGCAGCTCTCCACGCTGAGGAGGACATCATCCAGATCCGCCTCCACCCTCTCTTCTTCGATGGAGATCATGGTTATGGGGAGGCCTAGCTCATCAGCAACCTCGGCTGCGAATCTAATATCCTCCGATCCCTCAAGCCCCACGGTTATTAGGTGTACTCTAACCCCTGAGAGATCCAGGTAATACGCTAAGAGGGAGCTGTCTATCCCGCCCGAGAACCCGAGGAAGGCGTTGAACAGGCCTCTTGAACGCTTCTCAACAGCCTCCATCATGAGCTTGTCAAGCTCCAAAGCGGAATCCTCGAGGCTCATTCTTCTAATCCCGGGTTTCCCTATCGTCTTCACCTCCATGAGCTGGATCCCTCCCCTCGATATCTCAGCTATATGGCCCGGAGGAAGGGGTTGCCCCTCTATGCCTATCCTCCACAGCATCTTCCTGTTCGAGGCCGCCGCGATGAAGCCCCCCGAATCTCCATAATATACTGGTACTAGGCCGATGGGATCCCTTCCTATTAAGATTCTATCCTCCATCAGGATGGCCGCGGCGAATGATCCCTCCCTACACCCTATAAGTTTCCTGAGGCCTTCTAGGGGTTCAAAGGAAAGCTCTTCCGCGGCCTCCTCCAGATCCGATGGAAGTAGCCCATCCCATACCCTACCCTCTAGGATCATGGAATATCCGTGCTGGTTGATGGGCTGAGGCCCATCTAGAGGCATCGTCTTAAACAGCTTGTAGCCCAGCATCGCATCAGAAGATATCTCTAATCTATCGGGCAGATTTGGGAGGATGAGGGAACCGTCGTGGGCTGCAAATCCATAGGAGTCTCCTATGCTGGTTGAGGGTACGCTCATCATCCTCAGAAGCCTTTCCGAGACATCCTCACCAGACCTGCTTAGAAGAGCGGCTAAGAAGCCCATCTCAGACCTTCATCTGACAAATTACTCTAAAAATAGAAAAACTGGGGTTATGAGATCGCCTTCCTGCCCTTATCGGTTATCGAGTACTTCCCTTCCACAGGCGTCTCCACGTATCCCTCAGCCTTCAGCCCCCTCAATCTAGCCATCACGGTTCTCCAGGGTATCCCAGCCTTCTCGCCTATCTCCTTACATCCAGCCGGCCCCTTCATAAGGCTTAAGGCCCTCAGTATAGCCTTCTGCTCATCCGTCAGCCCCATCGTTAACGAGTTCAACTACGGGATTAAAATTCCTTTCTAAGTTCTGGTGTAGTTCTTCGCAGTTTCTATGATGGAGTTTACCTCCTCCGCCGTGAGGCGCGCCCCGTGAAGGTATCTCCCCTTTCTTGGATCATCTTTGAGGATGGATTCCTTGATCGGGTAGGGAGGGTCGAACCTGTATAGCTCCTTGAAGACTATGGCGCACTTCCATCCATGTTCCTCACAGTATGCCCTCTCATCCGGGGGCAGCTCCTCTGGCTGCATCACCCTCCCCACGATGCCATATCCTATGAAGGAGTCTCCAGCCTCGGCCTTCTTTGCCAGGAGGATTACCGTCCCCTCATCCCATCTCCTATTCAGTCCAGGGTAGTACTTTTTAAGCCTGTAGACCTGTTTAAGCCACTCATCTGTAGCTATTCTCAGGATATAACCGTAGCTCTCATATTCATCAGATGGTTTCATATCTAAGATGTAACTGGCTCTTTAATTTATCTCTTTATCCTCTCCGGGCTCCTCCTCTATGAAGGTTGTCAGGGCCTTCTGCTCAGCCTCAAGCTCCTCCAGGCGCCTCCACTCCTCCTCTTCCACGACCCCTCCGACCTGCTCCTTTATCAGCCTTGCCAGCTTAACCCCTATCAGGGGAACCCCAGCGAGCCTGCTGATCGGAGCCCTCTTCAGGCTCTCAACTGTCCTAAGGCCCGCGTTGTAGAGCATCCTAGCCCTGACCCTACCTATGCCCCTGAGCTTGACCAGTGGGAGGAGTTCGGCTTTGACCCCATGCCTAACCCTCTCTGTGAGCTGCGAGAGATGCTTGGTGTAACCTACAATGCCCAGAACCTTAGCCAGCTCTTGGGAGGCGTAGAGGAGCCACTCCGCATTTAGTATGGCGCTGTACCTGTCTCCGGGCTCAACGGAGAACCTCTCGAGGAGATCGTTCTCAGATACCTCGTCTATCCATGCCTTGAGGACGGCCGCCGTCTTCACCTCTCCCAGGAACTGCTCGAACTCTATCATGTCGTCGTAGTCCGGGATCTCGCAGGCGAACTCCTCCTCATGCTCCATGGCGAGGGATTCGACCTCATCATATTCACGCCTCCTAGGCCTCAGGAGGGGGTGCATGTCGGGGTTCTGCAGATGAGGTGCAACCATGTGAAGTCGGTGACCGTCCTCGCTCCAAGCCTCAGCCCATCCCTGATGATCACGGCGGATAGGGGGTCTATGTAGAGCTCTGAGACCCTCCTCCCGAAGTCGGATGCGTATATATACCCCCCCTTTCTGATGATCATCCCCTCCCTCTCCAAGTATCTCAAAATGGAGCTGATGGGACCCCTCAGGCCTAGGGGGCCGTAGTGATATCCGTAGAAGGTGCTCCCGAAGAAGTCCAAGAGGCCCTCATCGGTGTGGGCATAGTCCGAGGCTATGGCGGCGAGGGTGTGGCTTCTAAGGGCTGACTCTGAGGCAAGCCTGCTGTATAGGGGCTCAGGCTTGGAGAGGATGTAGGACTCCATAAGCTCCTCAGCCTCATCCTGGGAAGAGGCTATTAGGGTGGCCTCCCCATAGGCATCGTACTGTGGCCTGCCAGCCCTCCCGCTCATCTGCTTATACTCTAAGATGGAGATCCTGGTCATGCCATATCCGGGGGTGAACCTATGATAGCTTCCTATGATAACGGCCTTGGCGGGCAGGTTGACCCCGGCGGCGAGCGTGGGGGTCGCCACGAGGATCTTTATCTTTCCAGACCTGAAGGAGTCCTCAACTATCCTCCTATGCTCAGCCCTGAGCCCAGCGTGGTGGAAGG
>JAGTQJ010000055.1:8489-9482 GCA_018396515.1 Candidatus Bathyarchaeota archaeon
ACATATGAAGCCAGTTCATCGGAGAGGCGGGTCCTCTCCCCATAAGATAGGATCTCATCTGAGACCTTCTCCAGCTCCCTCCTCAACCTCTGTTGGAGGATCCCCTCCATCCCCTCTAGGGCGTTGGCGGCCTCCCTGGCCAGGCTCATGGACCTCAACCGGCTCTCGACGAATATCAGGGCCTGATCCCCTTCCAGAACCGTGTTGAGGGCTATGTTCAGGGCGTCCACCCTATGGAGCTTCTTTAAACTTTTAAGGCTCCCATCCCTGAAGGTTATGGTATCCCTGTATAGCACCCCTTCCCTCAGCTCTACGGGCCTCCATTCCGTGGTTACAGCCTCGGCCTTCAACCACTCAGCCACATCCTCCGTGTTCCTGATGGTGGCGCTCAGGGCGATGATCTGAATATCCGGCCTCATCTGCCTGAGCCTGGCGATGGCAACCTCCAGAGTCGGACCCCTCTCATCCCCTATCAGGTGGACCTCGTCGGCTATTACCAAGGTGACCGAGCCCAGCCATGGGGCCTTATGGCGTAGGAGGGAGTCGCACTTCTCATTGGTTGTTATTATGATGTCATAGTTCTCAAGCCATGGGGTGGAGCTGTCGTAGTCGCCTGTGCTTATCCCGACCTTTATCCTACCCCCACCCCTCTTCTCGATCCCGGAGTAGGCCTGGAAGGTCTCATATTTCTCCCAGGCCAGGGCTCTTAGGGGGGTTAGATAGAGGACCTTTCCACCCCTCTCGAGGACGTGTTTCAGTGCGCAGAGCTCGGCGATGAGGGTTTTACCGCTCGCGGTTGGGCTCGCCATGACCAGGTTCTTTCCATCGAGAACCCCCCTCCTGATGGCATCCTCCTGAGGCGGGTAGAGCTCCACATACCCCTTCCTAATGAGAACCTCCTTAACCTGGTCATGTATCTCGAGCTCGGCGATCCTCAATGAGCCCCTCAGAATCGTAGAGGGATGGAAATATTAATAACTGTGAAGAGCTGCC
>JAGTQJ010000056.1:0-4566 GCA_018396515.1 Candidatus Bathyarchaeota archaeon
AAACGCTTCCAGTGCGGTGTATGGGGAAACATGAGACCCCTCAGGGAGAGCCTAAGCCCCAGCGCTGCCCTAGGCGTGGAGCCCCCGAAGCCATGATCCATAGGCTGGTAAGGGACCGCCAGGGGAAGGAGGGTTGAGGTGAAGGATCGTCATGGCAGAGAACCAGGCCCCAGCCTCCCCTTTTTATACATCCCGACAGTGGTGAGTAAAAATGAGCAAACTAAGGATAGCCTTCCCGACCAAGGGGTATGATGGTCTGGACGAGACCATCTCTGAGGTCTTCGGGAAGGCCAAGACCCTAACCCTCGTAGACGTCGAGGATGGAAGGATACTGGATGTCACGGTTATCGAGAACCCCGGTGCCTCTCTGGACCAGGGCTCAGGGCCACTTGCGGTGAAGCTGCTGGCCGATGGGAACGTCGACCTAGTCATGGCAGTGGAGATCGGCCCCGGAGCCTCTAGCCTAATCAAACATCATGGGATGAAGATAGTAAAGGTGGACGGTAATAAAAGAATCTCTGAAATAATAAGAGAATTGAATAAAATTATATAATTATTAAATTTTTATATAATGAAGTATCAATGCCTGCACTACTACCTAAGGAGAATGACCACCTCTGCGACAGGATAACCATCATTGTGATGGAGACGGATCTATGGGCGACATCCCCGAGAGGCTGAAGGCGACGGCAGCGGAAGAGCTGGCGATGGAGATTTCGTTTAGTAGGCTATTAGGGGGATTCGTCGAGGAACTTAAGGCCTTCAGATCATCGATATAGATCAACTAAAACGATAATAAATGATAGATCTAAATTTTAGTTGAAACATTCCATTTCATTCTCTCTAATATTTTATTTATGTTTTCCATTTTAACCAAAAAATTTAAAAATCATTGCTCCGCGAATCGGTTCATGAGGGTAGAGGATAGGCTGTCTATGCCCTGGTGGCATATGGACCTTCACTGGGCCTCCATAAATCAGAGGAGTGGGGTGGGTGTTCGAGATGGGCATCCACATCCTCGCCGAGTTCCTCGGCGTAGACCAAGGGAAGATCTCCCGGGTGGAGAGGACCCGGGAGATACTGGATAGAGTTGTCTCCAGATCTGGCTTTAGAGCCATCTCCTCAAGCTTCCACCAATTCGAGCCCTACGGGGTCTCCGCGGTATACCTCTTGGCTGAGTCTCATCTCAGCGTCCATACATGGCCTGAGTATGGGTATATCGCCCTGGACATCTTCTCCTGTGGGGGTGAAGAGCCGGCCTATATGGCCTATGAGCTTCTCGTAGATGAGTTTCAGCCCAAGATGATTGAGAGGAGGATAATCAGGAGGAACCTCTATGAGAAGGTGGGAGCAAAAAATACTGGATGAGCTTGCTGTATCCAAGAGAACCATCTGGAAGCTGCTGGACGCCATAAACTTTCCATTGAAGGATTTCATCGCTATCCTCAGGAAACTGATTCGGGAGGGGATGGTTGAGGCAGATGAGGAGGGATTATACCTCACCGAGAAGGGTCTCAGGGAGGTAGATGGGAGAAACCTCAGATCCGGAGTGGAGATCTGCCCCAGATGTCTTGGGAAGAGGATCCTTTATGATGGGGAGCTCAGGCGATTGGTGGAGGAGTTCAAAGCCATCGTGAAGGATAGGCCCACCCCGATCCTCGAATATTTTCAGGGATACATGCTGGAGGAGGAGGTTATCGCCAGGATCGCCCTCATGAGCCTCTACGGGGACCTCAGGAATAGAAGATTCATCCTCATAGGCGACGACGACCTTTTGAGCATAGCCCTATCCCTCACAGGCCTCCCATCCAGAATAACAGTGTTGGATATCGATGAAAGGCTCGGCTCCTTCATAACCAGCGTTTCTGCCAGGCATGGCCTCGATATAGAGTTCAGGAGGTATAACGTAGCCGACCCCCTGCCAGAGGACCTCGTCGGGGGGTTTGACGTATTCTCCTCCGAGCCTCTTGAGACCTTCAGCGGCCTCAGGGCCTTCATCTCTAGGGGGGTTGCCTGCCTTCAAGAGGATGGGGCGGGCTACATAGGTTTGACTTCTCTGGAGGCCTCTCCTAGGAAATGGTTTGAGGCTCAGAGGATGCTCTGGAAGATGAACTGCGTATTGACGGATGTGATCAGGGGGTTCTCCATATACCCTATGAATTATGGAGAGGTCAACTATGAGGATTTCATCCATAGACTTGTTGAAGGCCTTGGAATAACCTTGAAGGGGAATGAGGGGATAAACTGGTATAAATCGACTCTATATAGATTCGAAGTATTGGGGAGACCTAGATTGATAGTCCCCCCAGATAAGAGGCTGAGGGTCAGGTTCATAGACCCCGTTGAGGACATAACACAGGTGAAGCTGAGGAGAGAGAAAAATTGAATGATTTTATTCCATGTTTGCAAGAGGCTTTTCAAGTATGCTTATAATTTTATCTCTCTGGTTTGTATACCTCCTCATCGGGTCTCGGAAGCCTCTCAGCAACCGGTGCCAGCGGGGACCCGCCCCTCCTCGGCTCCTTGAGGTAGTAGTAGGCTGTGCTGGATATATCTAGACTCAGGGTGTTTGCGTGTCCATGCTCTATTGTAGCCCTTATGCTTTTACGGAACCTTATAGGTAAGTCTCCCATCCTCAGCCGTTATAAGGATGGCCATAGATTCTCGGTGAGGCCCTTCACATCAAGCCTGCCAGATAGTTTCTCTCTGATGGGCTCCGCCTCTCTCCACTCCTCTTGGGTTATCGGTGGGGCCTCCACCATCTCCACCACGGCCTTTACCAGCCTCTTCGCATCTTCAGCTCCCTCGGGGGTTTTCGGGACGACCAGCCAGATGTCGTAGAATAGGGAGGGCCTCAGGGCTCGGGGTATCTCAGCCAGGAACTCCAGGATTATGAAGGCCTCGGTCTCTACTCCGGCCCTGTAATAGACCTTTTTCAGGGTGGAGTAGAAGAGGCCTGTGGGGAGGAGGAAGGCCAGTGCGAGCGACTTCACGAGCTGGCTCGCGGAGATGGTTAGGCCCTTGGCCTCGGCTATGCCCTCAAGGGCTGACTTCGCCTCATCCCTCTTGAGCTCCTTGAAGTCCACGTCGAGTCTCTTCATGATCTCAACCAGAGGCCTCCTGACGATGAGGCCCAACTTGAAGCTCTTTGAGGCCTTGTCTAGGAACCTCTTACTCACAAAAAGGAGGAAAGGCTCGACATCTCTCATGGAGTAGAATTTTGAGATGTAAATTTATAAATTTTTCTTATATTGAAGTTATATCCTTTTTACATGCCTTTTAATCGTTTTCATATTTTTTAACTAACAAGACTCAGGTGTCTCGCAATAATTTTCATCTAAGCATATTCTACAATCCTTTATTGTTTTGTATTCTTTCTTATGTTGGTTACAAATTATTCCTTGAGATCTTATTTCATTACATGCCATGCATATTTTCTCTATTAGATCTTCTGCATGTATTTCTTCTCTAGCTATAGCTTCAGCTATTTCTGAGATAATCTCCATAGCCCTCTCGGATCTAGATAACTCCTCTAGGAGGGCCATACCCCTCCTACCCTTTAGATACTGGGTTATGGCTGCCGGGGTCAGCTCCATCCTCCTAGATGCATCTATCCTCCTCATCCCATGACTCTCCATGAGCCTCCTCATTATCAGGATCCTCAAGGCGGGTAATACGTACAGGACCACGACCGTGCAGGGGGGCTTCATCTTCTCCTTGGGATCTAAGGGTCGGGTTTATATATTTAACGATGTTAAACAAGTGAGGAGATCTCGAGGGTTCAATTCGACAGGGAGGAGAACGTTGGTCAGAACTCCAAGATAGCTATCATAGGGACCTCTGGGACGGGTGGATAAGCTCTCCCCGTTAAGGGGTTTGATGTAGGCCTAGTCTGCCAACTTGATGACCTGTTCATAGTATCTAGGTCCATAGGTTAGCGTTATCTGGCGGTAGCTTCTCCTGGAGGTTTCAACCCTCTCGAGGTTACCCTCGGCATATATGACTTCGCCCCTCCACGCCTGCATCCTGAATTCCTCGATGTAGGAGACTAACCTCGTTATGTCATCGACTTTTGGGCCCTCCATAACTTCCAGGGCTTCAACATGATATACCGATGGCATGTACGGTGCCTCGGAGTCGCCCTCCACCATCAGTAGGGCCTTTATCCACCCCTCGCGCGTTATCCTCTTCAATTCGCTGTACTCGTTTTTTATCTCATTATATTTTTTAACTGGTTCAAATTCGACCTTTATTTTTCTCTTGATTTTTCGATCATGGAAGATCCCATAGATCATTTTTCTCCTCTGATGCCATACAAACTCTTTGGGGCTTATGTTTTTGAAGAGCCATCTCTTCCCCTCGACTGGTTTGATATCTTCGAACTCGTTTGAGAGTTTAGATTCTCCATCCATGTAGAGCTCTTGGAGGAGTTCTCTTATCCTCTTCAGGGTCTCCCCTCCATACACGATCATGTCGAGGTCTGAGAGTTTTGGGTGGTAGAGGCCGTGAAGGAGTGAGCCGAAGACCCCGAAGTCCCCGATGGAGGAGCCTGAGCCCTCCATCACG
>JAGTQJ010000056.1:4613-9450 GCA_018396515.1 Candidatus Bathyarchaeota archaeon
TGAGCCGAAGACCCCGAAGTCCCCGATGGAGGAGCCTGAGCCCTCCATCACGATCTCCAGGACCCCCCGCAGAGCCTCAAGCAGCTCGTCTCCGGATCCCCTCTCCAGGAGGATCCTCAGGGCCTCTGAGGGCCTCTTCACCTCTGCTATGTCGGGGTTTCCAACCCCAATAACCCTCCTCCCCAAGGGCTCGTGGAGGATCATGTACCTTGAAAGCCTCTCTTGGATGAACCTCCATCCCTCATCCGAGTAGAACTTGTAGTAGACCCTCCTGCCATCCGTCCTGTAGGCCCTCGGGTCTCTTGAGGTGAAGAGTTCGGCTGGTGCGTATTCCGGATCGCATATGTAGCCTCCAGGGGGGTGGGTGTAGCCTAGAACCCTGAAGATAAGGCCATCCCTGGTTACCAGGGCGTCCCTGTCCCTCAGGGTTGGAGGGGCCATATGTACTCCTCCTCCCCCACAGCCGAGCCCACCACGACCTGGTGGGAGACCTCGCCCGTCTCCGTGCTCTCCACCCTCTCCAGCACCCCTGAGACCTCCACCTCCTCCCCCCTTCTAGCGACGTTCCTGTAGCATCCTACCATGGAGACGACGACCTCGGGGGTCAACTCTCCTAGGAGGGCTGAGTTAGGGTCTATAGGCTTGACCTCCTCGATTCCGTAGATCGCAGGCCTGAAGACCGCCTCCCCATCCTCTTTAACCCTGCAGCGGAGCCTGACGGGGGAGATGGGGGTGTACCTGTGGCTCCCATACCTCGCCGTCATCTCCTCAGGCTTCCTGACCGCGTTGTACATGAAGATCCTCCCCTGAAATCTACCCCTGAACCTCCTGGCTGCGTCGAGGCGGTTTTTCAAGATATAGTTCAGAACCCCCATCCCTGCGAGCCTCTCAATCGCGGCCTCTACCCTCCTGAAGTTCTGGCCCCCATACACGACGAAGTCTATATCCGAGTTTTCAGTGTGCATGTTTAATGCTATGGATCCGTGGATCCCGAACTCCTCAACTGGAACCCTGGCCTCCTCGGAGACCAGCTCTATGAGGTCTAGGGCGGTCCTCTGGAGGGGATCCTTCGCCCCTGCCTCATTAAGAGCCCTGAGACGCTCCCTTGGGGAATAGACCTCCGCGATGCGGTCTATGGGGATGCTGATAACCTCCTTCATCCTATACGGGCAATGGTAAACGTAGTCTGGAAAGTTCTCCCTGAAGGCTGTCAGAAAGGCCCTGTAGTTCTCAGCCGTGTAGAGCCTCTCAGCCCTGAGGAGCTCAACCTCCCCAAGCCTCCACGTCCTCCCGAGGAGCTTAACCTTGAAGAGCCCCCTATACCTCGAAGGGATATACTTCAGGAAGGAGAGGACGCGCCCCTCTGGATGCTCATACCCGAAGACGTTGAATATGAAGCCATCTACCGTCTTGAAGGTGTCCCCGTCCATGGGGAGCCAGCCCTCGAGTGCGGCCGCAGGTGACACCTCGTTAGGTTCTTTAAGGCCCCTTAAAAACCTTAAAAAATCTGGTGCTGGGGTTGGGAGGCCTTCTTCGAGCTTATGGGCATCGATGATTCGGGTTTGCACATCCCCCTATATGTCTATCCTTCGTGTTCTAAATCGTGTTTGAGTCCGGCTCATAAGATATACTATCTTTATCCCCTGCCCTGAGGGGTTTGAAGGCGTTTATCTCGGTGCTTTTCTCCTCCACAATTTATATGAGGTTGTTGGAGACTCCATGATCTCCTCAACCTGAGATCTGGCTTAACCTCGATATACATTAGTCTACTATTTCTTCTCTATCCACAGCGTTCATGGATCCGCCTGATGGAGAGTTTGGAATGGGAGAATATCATCATCGCAACTATGGTGATTAGGTCACCGGCGGGGTCCATCGCAACGAGCCTTGGGAACCCCTTCGAGCAGCCAACCCCCTCTCCCCTCCATATCCTCCCAGTTTAGAGCTTGAGCAGTTTCAAGGTTGCCGAGTTGCCGACCACAAACAGCGAGCTCATCGCCATCGCTCCAGCCGCTATGATGGGGCTGAGCAGCCCAGCCGCTGCGATGGGGATGGAGATGGCATTATATATGAAGGCCCAGAAGAGGTTCTGTTTTATCTTTCTCATGGTCTCCTTGCTCAGCTTTATTCCTCTAA
Organism: Candidatus Bathyarchaeota archaeon; assembly: GCA_018396515.1. GTDB lineage: Archaea > Thermoproteota > Bathyarchaeia > TCS64 > TCS64 > JAGTRB01. The sequence continues at coordinate 6,750 of JAGTQJ010000056.1, forward strand.
CCACATCTCGCAGGTCGTCCTTTATCAGGACTATGCCGCCCGCCTCCTTTGCAATGTCCGTTCCGCTGCCTATGGCTATACCTATATGGGCTTGTGCTAGGGATGGGGCGTCATTAACCCCGTCGCCGACCATCGCTACGACCTTGCCCCCGCCCTGCAACCTCTTAATCACGTCCACCTTCTCCCAAGGCAGGACGTTAGCGATCACCGTCTCAATCTCTAATTGCTTGGCTATTGCCCTGGCTGTCCGCTCGTCGTCGCCTGTGAGCATGATGACCTCTAGCCCCATGCCCCTCAGTTGTCTTATGGCTTCAACCGCGCCATCCTTTGGCGTGTCCATTGCCGCGATGATACCGGCAATCCTCCCGTCTACCGCGAGGAGCATAGCGGTTTTCCCTTCCTCCTCTAGCTCCACTAGGTGGGACTCTATGATGTCATCTATCCTGAGGTGGTTCCCCTCCATGAGCCTGCGATTCCCGAGGAGAATGTCATGGCCCCTGAAGGTCGCCTTGACACCCTGACCCGGGATGGCCTCGAAGGATTCTGCATTCGGGATGCTTAAGCCGGCTTTCTCCGCTGCCCTGAGAACCGCCTCTCCCAGTGGATGTTCTGAGCCCTTCTCCGCGATGGCCGCCAATTCCAAAACATCCATTTCACCGTGGCCCTCAAAGGCGATGATATCCGTGACCGAGGGCTCACCCCTGGTCAGTGTGCCAGTCTTATCAAAGACGACCGTGGTGAGTTTACCAGCGTTCTCAGCATACTCCCCTCCCCTGAGGAGTATTCCATACTCGGCTCCCTTTCCCACCCCCGCCAGGATTGCCGTGGGTGTAGCTATTCCGAGGGCGCAGGGGCAGGCGATGAGGAGTACGGCAAGCAAAACGAGGAAGGCTTCTGTGAAACCGCCTTTTAGCATCCAGAATGTGAAGGCGATTCCGGCGACGGTGAAGACGGCTGGGACAAAATACCCGACGACACGATCCGCGAACCTTTGAACAGGGGCGCTGGAGGCTAATGCCTCCTCCACCAACTTCACGATCTGCATTAGGGCCGTGTCCTCGCCCACCCTAGTCGCCCTGACCTTCAACAGGCCGGTCTTGTTTATTGTCGCACCTATGACCTCGCTTCCAACACTCTTCTCGACGGGGATGCTCTCCCCCGTGATTATCTTCTCGTCGACTGAGGAATAGCCGGCAACGACTATCCCATCGGTTGGGATCTTCTCCCCTGGTCTAACAACGAATATGTCGCCAACCTGGATATCGTCTGCTAGGACCTCCACCTCCACCCCATCCCTCAGGACCTTTGCGGTAGTCGGCTTGAGTTCAAGCAGCTTCCGGACGGATGCTGCCGATCTCCTCCTCACGGTTTCCTCGATAAACTTTCCAAGCAAGACGAAGGCCAGGATAGCTATGGCGATTTCTAGGTAGGCAAACCCTTCAGCCCCGGTATATGGATAGAAGGTGCTTACAGCCCCGTACCCCCAGCCTGCCAGGACGCCCGTTGTTATGAGCACATCCATGTTTATGGATCGGTTTTTTAGGGCCCTATACGCCCCGCGGTGGATACCCCAGCCTGCTACCCAGACGATTGGAGTTGAGAGTATGAAGAAGGCCAGATCCCATGCGGAGATCCCGACTATCCTAGTCGTCATGATGGCGAGGGCTAGGCCTAGCATGGCGATAACTCGTAGTGCTGCGACGCTTACAACGCCCGCCAGTGCCATGAAGACCCTGCGTTTCATGGCCTTCAACTCGTGCTCGGGTTGCTCAAAGGTTCGGGCGCAGGCCTCGCTGCAGAAGTAGTATGTCCTGTCCCCAATCCTACGCTTGATCGCCTTGTCGGCGTCCACAACCATGCCGCAGACTGGGTCTCTCGGCAACCTTCTCCATATTCGGCTTTCAGAAGCCGACCTTATAAATATTTCTTTTTTAGATATATCTTTTTGGTAATATTTATAAGCCTCCCGGGTAGACTCCAGCTCGGAGAATGATGGCCGGTTCAGGAGCGGAGGGGGTTGAGGAGCTCCTCTCAGACTTCTCCAGATTTTACATACTCCTGATCCTCTTCGAGGGGCCGGCCCACGGCTACAGCATCATGAGCCGCTTCAAGAAGAGGACGGGGAGGGAGGTTAGCCCTAGCCCGGTCTACCCGTTCCTCCAGAAACTTGAAGAGAGGGGCTGGCCAGGCATACAGCTGAACCCGTGGGTGAGAAGGAGAGGAAGGTCTTCGAGCTCACAGAGGAGGGAAGAGAACTATGCAATGGGTTGTTCAAGCGCTTCGCAGGGCTCGTCTCCACCGCGATAGAGCCAGGCATTTATGTCTGTGCCAACTGCGGCTGCAAAGTGTATGAAGGTGGATATAGAGAGGTCATAGATGGGAGAGAGATAACCTTCTGCTGCATCCACTGCGCTGAATCTTACAAAGAAGAGAGAGATCTCAAAGGGAGTTTTGGGAGGTTAGGAGAAACATGGCTAGAGATCCAGTTTTCGGAATGGAAGTAGATGAGAATATCACAAGATATAGAGCTATATATGAGGGTAAAGTCTACTACTTCTGCTCACGTTCCTGTCAAAAAGAATTTGAAAAAGAACCGATAAAATATACATTAAATGAAGCTGAAGAGAGACATATGACTCATCATGGAGGCTTTTATGGTGGATGCTGTGGGGCTCCGATTCGTGGGGTGGGATGGTAGAGG
>JAGTQJ010000059.1:0-8587 GCA_018396515.1 Candidatus Bathyarchaeota archaeon
GGTCTCAGGTGTAGTATTATCTTTACCTGAGCCGCTAGGGTTATGTTCATGGGTGTAGAGGGAGATTCTAGGATCGCCTCCTGCTTATCCTTTCCATGGCTGGATGGTGGGGTCAGCTTACCAGATGAGTTGGAGCACATGAATAAGGGGTTCAGGGAGTACCCGCTGTCCACATAGAGGGTGCTCCAGTCCTCATCATTCTGGGGTGGCATGTCTGGGGTGAGGTCATAGATAGCGGTTAGATTTCCATCCCCTAATACGGTCAGCGTTGTCTCTATTCTCGTGCTGTTCTCCGGTATTACTCCCCCCTCCGACTCCCAATATAGGAATGTGTAGCTGGAGTTCTCTGGATTGTACCTGACATGGTGCTCTCCTGAGAGGATCCCGAGGAGCTTAGGCAGGGGGTAGACCTCCCCGTTGAGGGTTATGTTCCCTAGGTTCTCCTGGAGCTGGTTCATCCAGTGCCTGCTTCTTAGCAGGATCTTCAGGGCCCTATAGTGGGCGGTGATGGAGCCGTTCCCGCTGACCACAACTGTGGTTCTTAGTGAGCGCGGGTCATCTATGGTAACATAGCCGCTTGAGGTCCAGCCAACGAATGAGTATCCGGCCTCTGGGATGTATTCTAGCTGGTAGAGGCTCCCGTTGACAGGGGCTGAGGCTGGGAGGCTGTAGTTGGCCCCTCCGAGCCTTATAATGCCCAGGTTCGCCGTCTCCCCCTCCTCCTCGACGCTGCTTAGGTTGACGATGAGGCCGGTCTCAGGGGGTGGGGGTTGGGGTGGGGTGTATGGGGCGTAGTAGGCCGTGATGGTCCCGTTGCCGTAGACCACGGCCTTCGTGATGGGGGAGGAGGGGTTATCTACATGGGCCTGGCCTGTCGTTGTCCAGTTGAGGAATATGTAGCCGCTCTCAGGCTTGTATTTGAGATGGTACTCTCCTGGGTTGATGGGGTGGGGTTGCGCAGATGGGTTGTAGGTGGTGTTTCCGAGCTGGATGAGGCCTATGTCTGTGGGGGTTTGAGAGGTGTTGAGCTGGCTTCTCAGGGTTATGTAGATCTCCTGATATGGGAGGAAGGCCGCGACGTAGACCCTCTCCCCAGGGGTGATCACCATCAAGGATACCCCCATGGTGTTGTTGTTAACCCTTGGGGTGAAGGTGACGTTGTACCGGCCCATGCCGAGGTATCTCAGGTCCGTGATGTTTCCCTGGACGATGCTTGTCCTGGTCAGGTTGACCCAGACCCTCAGGTTCTCGATCGATAGGTTGGGTATGGGGTTCTCCTCGACATCTTTACCCTCCACGAGCCTGAAGACTAGGGAGGTGTTCCCAGCCTCCCCCCATGATCCCCCTGAGGATTTGAGGAGGTCAGGGTAGAGGTCAAGCTTAACGTACTTTCCCGAGTGGCCTACCCACCCCCTGAAGCCGTACGACCCAATGTCTAGCCTGAATTCCGTGTAGACTTGGCTGAGGCCCCTCTCCCTCCCCCAGTCCAGGTTGAAGTCTACGTTTATCTTACCCGAGACCCCTGAGCTGGAGTTCATGGCCAACCCCAGGCCCAGGGAGGAGAAGGAGGCCATGACGGACTTGACCCATTTGGATATGAAGGCCCTCCCAGCCTCCTCCGCTATCTGGTTCGAGCCGGTCTCATAGTACCTCTCGCTGGCCCTGCTCAGGGCGTGGGCCAGGCAGCGGTCTAGGTCGCTGGATAATCCTAGAACGAGCTCCTCCACGGGCTCATGTATGAGTTGCTGCCTGTGGAGGCTGAGCCTATGGATAGAAAGGGATAAGGAGAGGGTTAGGAGGGAGATCAGGAGGGCGGCGATGATGACGAACTGCCCCCTCCTGGAGAGGATGTGGGATCCCCTCCTAACCCGGCCTTTCCCCAAATTCCCATGGGCGTATATCCCGTTCATCATCTTCAGTTTCCCCCCTCCCTCATGAGGGTGAGGGTGATGAGGTAGATCCTCCCATCTCTGGAGGTGTAGATGAGGCTGGTGGATGAGACCTCGAGTTGATTGGGTATTGGGTCTCCATGGATGTTGCGTGGGTTTATGGGGAGGGTCATGAGGGTTAATCCATCGCACTCGGTGATGGTCAGGTTGAAGTAGATGGACTGGGGCAGCGCCCTCTGGAGGGCATCCTTGAGATGGAGTTCCGCCAGCTCCGGCTGGGAGCCGGCCCTCTCCATGATCTCGCCGTAGGCCCCCGACTCGACCAGCCTATGTAGAACGTTGTATCCTAGCCTGTCTAGGTCGCCCCTCTCCTGTAGGACCCTGACATCGGAGGCCCTGACCAGGAAGGATGAGACCGAGAAGACTATGAAGATGATCGCCGCCGCGAGGACGGCCTCAAGGATCCTTGACTGCCCCCTCCCGGATCGAAGAAGGCCTGAGATCCCCCTCATTGTCATCACCATGTCATCCTCCATATGTATAGCCTCAAGGTGTAGATGGATCCCCCGATCACCACCGACCTCTCAAGGGAGTAGGAGAAGGGGTTGGGGTTCTCACCCTCCATCGTGGAGTAGGTGAGCTCCTCCACCCTCGGGGCGTAGAAGAGCTTAGAGCCGTCCATGGAGACGGCGAGGACGGCCTCTGCGCCCGGCTCGAGGTAGCCGAGCCTGTAGTGGGCGGCCTCCACCCTAGATATCGCTTGGGTGAGGGTGAGGAGGGCTGAGACCCCATCGCTGTAGGTGGGTATTATCTCGAGGGCCTCCCCGGCCAGCTCCATATCCCCTCCAAGGATGAGGCGGTCCGATAGGAGCCTGGCCCTCTCAGCCCGGCTCCCCACAGGTATCACCTTGACAGTCCTAAGGCCTCGATGATCCACGACGAGAAATATGATCCCCGTCTCCGCCTCGGCCTCCTCGAACCCTAGGGTGCATCTCCCATCCACCCCCGTCCTCGCGGCTCCCCCCATCGGCTCTAGGGCCTTAAAGCCACCTTCATAGAGGTACATCGCCGCGGTCACGTTGGCGCCCGCGACTGGTGTGGAGCCGAGGGGGGTGGAGACGGTGACTATGAACTCTGAGGCTGATATTCTGGTTACGTTGACATCGAGGGCCTGCCTGAGCTCGAGCCTGAACCCGTAGGAGCCCCTTAGGTTCAGGAGTTCGGCTGCCCTCGATGGAGATATGGCCAGGTTTGATGGGCCGCTTAGCCTGCTGACCTTATCTGGGTCTAGGACGTAGGCATCCCTAGTCGTCTCGCTGTGCTTTGCTAAGCCGAAGGATCTCAGGTCCTCCTCCCCAAGAGCCGGGTGGCATCCCCAGTCGGGGGGGTTTCCGGGATCCAGGGTGAGCTGGGTCATGGCCTTCTGCGCCGTCACCTTGAGCTGCTCCCTCTCCGAGAGGCCTATGGAGGGCTCTGAGAGGATGGCCATCATCGCGGTGGAGCCTGTCAGGATGGCTATGATGAGGATGGCTGTGAAGAGGTATTCATAGACCTCCAGCCCTCATCCCCTCCTCCATATGCCTATGCCAGCGGTCTGGGTGGAGCCGTCCATTAAACCCCAGACCACCAGGTCGCCAGCCCCGGCGTACACCAGCCCCGACCACTGGATCACTCCCCCCGAGCCACCTATGATGGGGATCGTCCCCTCCCCAGTAGTCTTCAGCACCAGCCCCGCCTCCAGGTGGTTTACGGGTATTGGGGATGTGGCGGCTATCCCCTCCCCCTCCGCCAGCCTAGCCCTCACATAGCATCCCCTCCCCTCGATGGTCTCGTTCAGGAGCTCTATGAGGTAGGGCTTCTCGCCAAGCTCCCTTGGGAGCTTGAGGACCTTGAATACAGGCTCGACGCTCGAGTAGTTGGAGAAGTTGACGAGGCTGACCACCTCGACGAGGTTTAGGGCCACATACTCGGCCACCTGGTGGAGCTGCCTCCTCTGCACCTCTGCCTCGATGTAGGAGGTGATCACATTGTATGAGAATCCGGTGGCGATTATGAGGCCTATGAGGGAGATCGTTCCGACCAGGTGCTTAAGTGGTATGTCCATTCTCCATTCCCCCTCTAGGTTGAGATCATGATCTGGGCTTCGGTGATGATGATCACCGTCTCCTCGGCCTCTGAGCTGAAGGTCACCCCCTCCTCCATGAGGCCCCTCCTTACCTTGATGGAGATCTCCCCTCCTTGGTAGGTCCTCGTCGTCACGTTGACGCCCATGTTCTGGGCCTTGAGGTTGATGGTCCCCGATCCGCCCATGGGGCCCATCGTGAGCCTTATGATGCTGATCTCTATGAATCTGTGGAGGGCGCTCCCCTCCTCGTCGCTGAGGATGAACTCTCCTAGGTCGATGAGCCTGACCCTGTCATAGTCCAGCTTTATGCATACCCCTCCCTCCAACTCCACCCTCACATGGCTCATCATGCTACTCATATTCACCATGAGGGAGCTGCCCCCCCTCAGGTTCGCCTCCGAGCCTATGGCGCTGCTCCCCCCTCGGTAGACGATGGTGATGAGGGGTGTGATGCTGTATATCTCCTCCTCACCTCCAGGGGGCCCCGCCAGGATGGTCAGGCTCTCCTCCCGCAACTGGATGCCCACGCCCCCGCTCCTCTGGTTGAACTGGACATAGCCCCCTGAGCCCCTCCTCAACGCGACGTCGTGGATCACCTCGTCCAGGAGGAGCATGTTGGACTTGGCCTGCTCGAACTCCGTGCTGGCCAGCTGGAGCTCTAGGAGGTTCATGGAGACGAAGGAGGCCACGCCGAGGATTGTGAGCATGACCCCGGAGATTATGACCGCCGAGATGGCTGGGGAGACACCCCTAACGCGGTTCTTCGGGGAAGGGAGGCTCAGGGGAGCTCTCATCAACGTTCCTCACCTCCAGGGCTGGAAGGGGAGGGAGAACCTGCTCGAGATGGGCATGATTATGAGCGCGGCGGCTGCGAGGATCAAAGCGTGCTTGAACCCGTTCGAGAGAACTCCTGAGGATATCTTCCCCGTCACCAGTCCGGTGAGGTAGGCCTGGAGGACCATTGGCGGGAGGAGGAGGTTTAGGAACTGGGTGTAAGGGATGGCCTGCCTCCCGAAGGAGTATAGGACGAACCTCATGAAGCCAAGGAAGACTGTGGTCGATGCCAGGAGGATGCCCGCCCCCATGTAGGGCATCATCATGAGGGGCCTCAGCATCGCGGCCTTCTCTTTCTCGATGGATATGAGCATCTCGCTGAACCCCGTGAGGGTCTCGAGGGTCTCGGGGGTTCCTCCACCCACCTCTATGGCGTCGACGAGGAGGTAGATGTTGATGAGGGCGAGCCAGGACCTCACCCTCACCCTGAAGGAGTCGTAGATCACCTTGAAGGGGAAACCCCACTTTATCTGCCTGGCCGCCAGTTTCAGGTGCCTCGAGAAGCGCCCATAGCTCCTCTGGGATAGGATCTCGATGCACTTCTCAGGGCTGGCTCCCGTTTTCCTCGTCTCGGTCAGGTCTCTTAGGAAGTTGGTTATGTCCCCCTCGAGGCCTCTCCCCCTCTTACTGTAGTGGCTGTGGGCGTAGGCGGCCGGCAGGGTTCCAGCTATCAGGGTTAGGGCTAGGCCTATCGCCGCCTCGTAGCCCTTCTCCAGCCCCAGCATCACCCTCGTCGAGGCCACCAGGCCTGTTAGGGGCTTGGTGAAGGGCGGGGCTAGCTGGGGGATGGAGAGTGGGGTGAAGGGGAGGAACATGGAGGCCGCCAGGAGGACTGTGAGGGGGAGGGTGGCCAGATATACTTTGTAGGGCCCCCACTCATTTACGGGGTGCTGGAGCTGGGCGGCGTCTGAGAGGTATACGAAGAGGATCGAGAGGCCTGGCACTATCAAATAGGCGTAGAGGAGGTAGTTCTCGGCTGTGAAGAATCCTGACCAGAACTCGGAGAAGGCCATGGAGGTCATGAAGATGACTGAGAGGCTCAGGGTGGAGAGGATTATTATGGCTATATAGGACTCCATAAGGATGCCGGCCCTATCCCCGAATGCCCTCACCCTAGCCGCTAGGTCCCTGAACATGGTCTCGGTCTGGGCCAGGAGGAAGTGGATCACGTCGGCCCCCGACCTTGTGGCCGAGGCGTAGCCGAGCATGAGGTCCCTGTAGGACCTCGAGGGGAGGTGGAGGGCGGACCTCTCCATCGCAGTTACGGGGTCCAACCCCTTCAGCTCCACATCCGCCTCTATCTCCTTGGCAGCCTTGGATATGTGGGGGAGGAGAGTGCAGCCCTTCAGCTTCCTCAGGCTTTGGTAGGGGGATAGGCCACCGGTGGCCATCACGCTTATATAGGTTCCGGCGAAGGGGACCTCGACGTCGAGCTTCGAGGCCCTGTCATAGGCCAGCACCTTGGGAGCTAGGTACCCCAATAGGATGACGAGAAGGGGAGCCGAGGCTAGGGGGGTCAACCCTGTGATGTAGACCACCGGCGCGACGGAGACGGCGGCAAGGACCGTGAGGAAGCCTATGAGAGAGTAGTAGGCGTCGGGGTATATCTTGAGGCCCGCATCCTCCAGAACCTCCTCCATCCTTATCCCACCGTTCGAGTAGAAGAGCCGGGCCAGAACCCTCCCCACCCCCCTGAAATGCTGGTAGCAGAAACCCATGAGGCTGATCTCCATGGCAATCCTCCTCCTAAACCCTCCCATCATCCTTGGCTGCAGGCCCGCTGGGCGGGTCAGCCCCCTCCGCTTCTATCTCCATCATTATCCCCTTCAGGAGCTCCTCCGCCTTGAAGGCCTCCTTACCAAGGATCCTCTCCACCTCCTCGGAGGCGAACTCTATATAGTACCTCGTTATGAGCCTAGCAACCTCGGCGTTCTCTGTTATCTCCCTAGCCCTGAGCTCGTGGAGGAATAGGGCCCTCTTATCTATCTCCTCGAGGATGGCCTCCTTGGAGAGGCCCCTCCTCCAGGCTATCCTGTCTAGGAGGATACTGTCCTTGAACTCTGCCTTGAACCTGTCCGTTAAGGGGTCCCAGGTGGCTATGGGGATGAACCGGTCGTGGTTGGCCACCTCCGTCACCGCCCTTATCCTCCTCCCGAACCTGGCGGTTCGGCCCCCTCCTGGGAGCTGGACCCTCTCGACGAGGGCGACGGCGTTTAGGAGGGGGATGTAGACCTCCGCCACGTTCATCGGGGGGCTGGTCAGACGCCTAACGGCATACTCCACGCTCTCGGCGTGGAGGGTGGTGAGGCCCCCATGCCCCGTCGCCAATGCCTGGAATAGGACGAAGGCCTCCTCCCCCCTGATCTCCCCCACCACGATGTAGTCGGGCCTGTACCTGAGGGAGGCCTTGACCAGGTCGAATAGGGAGACCATCCCCATCTTCACAGTCCCAAGCCCGTAGCTCTCCCTGGTGACGAGCTGAACCCAGTTCTCGTGGGGGAAGTTGAGCTCGGGGATCTCCTCAACCGTCACGATCTTCATGGAGGGCTTTACGAGGCTGGCTAATGCGTTCAGGGTGCTCGTCTTCCCAGCCCCAGTCCCCCCGATCACGGCTATGGTCATCCTGTTCTCTATGAGCATCCAGAAGTAGGCAGCCAATCTCTCGTCGAGGGTCCCGAGCTCCATGAGCTCCACGATGGAGAAGGGCCTCTCCCTGAACCTCCTGATGGTGAAGGAGCCCCCCTTCGGGGAGACCTCCCTCTTGAAGGTCGCCGCCAGCCTATCCCTGTTGGGGAGCATCGCGTCGAGGATGGGGAAGGCGGTAGAGATGTGCTTACCGGAGAAGTGGGTGAGCTTCACTATCAGGTTGTCCAGGGCCTCCTCATCCGTAAAGATAATGTTGGTCGGGATGCTCTCATAGCTCCTATGCCAGACATAGGCGGGGACATTAACCCCGTTGACGGAGAGGTCCTCTATCATCCTATCCCTCATCACCACGTGGATGGGGCCGAACCCCAGGAGATCCCGCCTCAGGTAGTAGAGGATCCTCGGCCAGGAACCCTTAGGGATCCTCCTTGCATACCCATACTTCCTCGCGAGCCTCCCAGCCTCCCTCTCCAGATGGACCTCGGGCTCCACATAGTCCTCCGGGGGCTCAACCTCCCTCACGATGATATCCGAGAGGCCCCGGAGGATCTCCCGCTCCCTATCCGTGAGCCTAACCTCCTCCACGAAGTAGGCCTTCCCCCCACCCAGCTCAGTGAGCGCGGCGATGACAACCCTGGAAAAGGGATGCTCAACCGAGTAAGACTCCAAGACCAGGGCATCCTTAGGGAGCTCCTTAAACAAGACCCCCGGAGCCTCAGGAGGAGGCCCCCTAACGAAGAAATCCCTGACAGACCTAAAGAAACCTGAAAAAGACCTAGAAATAAATGAGCCGGAGAGCCCGATATTTCTAGCATTAAAAATAGACCCATCGGAGTTAGGCCTCTTCACACCCACCCCATCCTACCCACTCCTCAAACACCCAGAAAAAGAGGGGAACAGCCCAGATCATGGAAGGATTATAGATTTGGGATACTGACGCCCCGCAACCGTCTGAACCATGATCTCAACAGTCATACCAGACTTCCATGGAGTTGGGTCATCCTTATTCAACGCTATCCAACTGTCAAGAACATCTCCAGGAGATAAGGTCCTGTAAAAGTTATCACCTATAGTTACGTTTGCTATTGAAATA
>JAGTQJ010000059.1:8686-9136 GCA_018396515.1 Candidatus Bathyarchaeota archaeon
ATGCTATTCCCATCAGTTCCGTTTTTTTCTACTGTTACATATGCGCTTACAAATTCTAGTTTTTCATATCTTGTGAATGCTCCTCCTAGTCCGAGCATCCAGTAAGCTACGGCAAGAGACATGACTATGGCGATGGCGACGATTATGATGGTTGCTATGACCGGGCTTACTCCCCTTCTGTCCTCTACTCCCATTTTTCACCTCCAAGCAAAGCTATCTATTTTATTTTAATAACTTTTTGTAGCAAAAATATAGATTTAAAATAAATATCATAAATTATATCCATAAATTTTTTTCCCATTAGAAGAGGACTTATCATTATCCATAATTTTACAATACAAATAGCAGCGCCTCCGTAGGCCTCGTCGACGGCTCCCTGACCAATAATTTCCATATTATTAATTTCTTTATGATTTCAGAATCCTTATTTTACGCTTAAAGGTTGGATGG
>JAGTQJ010000057.1:0-6714 GCA_018396515.1 Candidatus Bathyarchaeota archaeon
GTTATGGGAAAGCCGACATCGCTTAGAAGCTGCTTGAAATCCCTGGTCTCCCCATCTTTAAGAATATCAATTATTCGCCTATCAAATGAGTTCATATCAAACCTTATATTCTAAAATAATATAAATAAAATTGAATCTTGAACATTCGCAGCCCTAGTTTTCGAGGAACTTAGGGGCGTCAAAAAACTAGGGGTGTAGTGTATTTAACGGATTAGAGGTCTTCAAATATGATGTTCATTTAGAGCAGACTTCACTGCAGTGCCCCTCAGGATCTGGGTTGGGGCGAATGGGCGGATTTGGGGCTGGAGGCGGTGGCAGGGGTGGGGGAGGATGGGGGTCTCGCGGCAGGACCAGGAGGATTCTGTGTGACCCAGCCGTGGGTATAGAGCGCCACAATCAACGGGTGCCTCGTGCTACCAACAAAACCTGTCCTCGTTGTGGGGGCAGGATTATGAGGGGAAGCTAGTAGCCCAAGTATAACTTGAATAAAAGCCTCTAAATCAGAGACTTACTTAAAACCTAGGAGGACTGGTTCATAGGATAATTCCCGCTAAGATCCTTTCACAGGAGGTGCGAGCTTATATAAGGTTTGCTAAACTAATTGAAACCGTGATATCCTATGAAGACCACCGTGACTATTATAAAGGCTGATGTTGGGAGCCTCGCGGGGCACAGCTTTGTCCCGAGGCCTTTGCTGGAGGTCGCGGAGAGGAGGCTTTCTGAGGCTGTTGAGACCGGGCTGATAAACAGCTTCTATGTCTTCAACGCGGGGGACGACCTAGAGCTCCTTATGACCCATTTCAAGGGGGAGAGCTCAGAGGAGGTCCACCGCCTCGCCTGGGAGACCTTCAAGGCGGCCGCTGAGAAGGCTGGGAGGTTGAAGCTTTATGGCGCCGGGCAGGACCTCCTCAGCGACGCCTTCAGCGGGAATGTGAGGGGGCTGGGCCCTGGCGTGGCCGAGATGGAGTTCGAGGAGAGGAGGAGTGACCCCGTCGTAGTCTTCGCGGCTGATAAGACGGAGCCTGCGGCCTTCAACTACCTCCTCTACAGGGTCTTCGCAGACCCCTTCAACACCGCGGGTCTGGTCATAGACCCGAAGATGGCTATGGGGTTCGAGTTCGAGGTCCTAGACGCGATAGAGAACAAGACCGTCACCCTTAAGACCCCGGAGGAGTCCTACAGCCTCCTCGCCCTGATAGGGACGACGGAGAGGTATATGATCTCTAGGGTTTGGAGGAGCGAGGACCACGAGATAGCGGCATCCTCGAGCACCACGAAGCTCTCCCTCATAGCAGGAAAATACGTGGGAAAGGATGACCCGGTCTGCCTAGTCAGGGCTCAGGCCGGCTTCCCAGCCCTGGGCGAGATACTAGCTCCACTTCTCCACTCCTACCTCGTGGCGGGCTGGATGAGGGGTAGCCACTGGGGGCCCCTCATGCCGGTAGGCCTAAAGGACAGCAGGTGCACCCTATTCGACGGCCCCCCGAGAATAGTGGCCCTCGGCATCCAGGTAGCCGATGGAAAGATAGCATCCGACGACGAGGGCAGACCATTAATAGCCGATCTCCTCGGGGATCCGGCCTTCGACCAGGCGAGATGGGAGGCCCTAGAGCTCGCATCCCACCTTAGGAGGATGGGGGAGTTCGAGCCGGCTAGGCTAGGACCTAGCGCCATGGAGTACACCACTCTACCTCAGGTGTTGAAAAGGCTAGAGGCCAGGTTTAAACAGCCAAGCTCCTAGAATCCTGAACTCTAATTATTCCTTCAGGTCAGGGATCCCAGAGATTTAAGATGCGGAGGAATAAGGGGAGAAGATATGACTCGAAAATAATCTGCATATCTTCTCTTTTATTATATATAACATCGATTAGGTATTTTTTAACTTGAATGTTTAAATACCTTATTTAAAAACTCCTCAAAAATCTTAATAATTTAAACTTTTGAAGTTCTCAGCTTGAACTTCCTTAATTAGCAGCTTTATCCTTTAAGTCTATCTCTCGACTTATTTTATTTCTTTTCCTCCTCAGGTACAAGTAAAGGATGATCAAGACGGTTATTGTAATGGCGATGGTGATTATGAGGGATGAGATAGGAACCTCCAGCCCGAGGATGTTTAATCTTGGCTCAGGAGGGGGACTGGGGAGGGCCAACGCGATGATGGCCTTCTCAACCCTCGAAGCCCGATATCCGGGCTTCGAGACCTCTATAGATAGTTCCAGCCTTTCCCATGTCTGCTTTAAGACCCCATAGGCGCTCCCTGAGCTCCCTGTCGACCCCTCTGTTGAGATCAGCTCCCCACCCCTTATCCCCCAGCTTACAGATGCGTTTTTCAGCGGCTGGGATCCGCTCTTGGCGGTCACAGTGACGGTGAAGGTCTGGTTAATCTGGACGGCGGATGGGGCTTCGATGGTCAGGTTCATCGGGAGGGCTGTTGTGCTTATGGTAGCTGTTGATGCTTCCAAATCTTGGGTGTGCGCTATTATCTCTATATCCCCCGGGATTAGCGTCGACCTGAGTGGGATCTTAACGTAGCTTTCACCCCTCCTAATCCTGATTTTAGATGGTACATCCCCAACGAGTCTTGAGGAGGAGGCCAAATATACCTCCACATCCTCCGGTGAGACCATCGGGATCCCCTCTCTCGACTGAACCTGTAATACCAGTACCTCTCTCGATTCTCCCTCCGCCAGAATCATGGGTAAGGCAGCGTAGAGGTAGAGTCTGGAGGGGGTTGACCCCCTGACCTCGAGTGTTGCCAGAGAGGTCTCGAGCCCCTGAGCAGCCGCAGCTATCACGGTCTTTCCTGGTTTAAACCCAGTTATGAGCCTCGCGGTCGTATAATGCCTCCCTGGCTCTAGAGTAACATACGGCCTCTCCACCACTGCGACATCCAGATTTGAGGATGAAAGGTATATGGAGACGGGCTCTCGAGCTCTCGTCGGAACCCCCTCCGAATCTAGAAGCTGGATGGTTATAGAGTCGTGAATGGAGCCCCCTGGAAGCAATGTCGAGGGGGTGAGGCTCAAGGAGAGCCTCGTGGGAGGGCCCCCAAAACCTGTGGCCGAGACCGTGGCGTTTCCAGGTATGAAGCCCCCCGACAGGGCTGTTATAGTTGTCCTCCCAACCACGCCGAGGGTGGAGAAGGAGATACTTCCATAGTTCTCCCCATCACGGATGGTCAGCGAGGATGGAATCTTCAAGATGCTGGTATTGGAAGATGTTATTTTAACTTCTACCTCAGATGCGGCAGTTATGGGGACTCCCTCAGAATCAACGATCTGGACAGTGATATTACCCCTCAATCCATACTCTGCTGGTATAAAACTCGGTGAGGCGTACACCCTTAGGCTGTAGGGTGGGGAGGTGGAGGCATGGGGATCGAAGGTCCTTAAGGAGGCCCGTCCGGGGGTGAAACCGGGTGCTGAGGCGGTTATTACCGTCTCCCCCGGCCTCTGGGTGGCGCTAAAGTATGCAGTTTTTAGGTATTCCCCCTCAGGGATAACTATTGGAGTCTCAACAGATCCCACCTCGAGGTTTGATGAGGATAGGGAAACCCATACTTCGTGGGGTGCGGGCAGTGGATCACCATCCAGGCTCTGAAGCTGTATGAATATGCAGCTATGCCTACCTCCATCAGCGAGCAAGTAGGGGGGCGAGATATACAGGGCGATCCTCCCCTCCTCCGAGCCCTTACCCTTAAGGCATGAGATCGGAATATAGGGGGGACCAAGGGCTGAGGAAGAGATTATGATGATAAGGAGGAGGAGCCGATGGTTCTTCGTTGAGATTTTTATGTGACTCCCCTGAGGTGAAGTCGAATCTACTCCCTGAGAAGCATCCCAAATTCCTGATAAATGTCTCATCCGATCCTCCCCTATCCAGTTTTAGGTTTATGTTTCTGAAGCTTTCTTCATAGTTCTATTATATGCACAGGCCTCATAAATATATCTAAATCCTAAGCTGAGCTTCTCTATCCCATTGAGCAGACATCTGCTCATGGGCAGGAACTCCAGCGGGATATAAGATCCAGAGAAGTAGGAGGATAGCCGAGATGGCAAGTCCGATGGGGGTTCTCAGGAAGAGGAGGGGAGCCCCTAGGTAGGGGATCTTGAAGGCATATATGCCCCTCACCCTCTCAGCTGGCAGGCTCCAAGGATCAACGGATTGGAGGCCATCCCCCTTTGTCTTGAAATGGAGTCGGTCATTCTCCACCCTCATATCAACGACTCTATGGATCACCGGGGAGAGGGTGTAACGGTCGTGGGGCGGTGGGACATCGAAGACTATGATATCTCCAACCCCTAAACTGGCCGGATCAGCTCCCCTGACTAGGACCAGGTCGCCTAAGCTCAATGTTGGAGACATGCTGTTCGATGGTACAACGAATAGGGGTGTGAGGCTTCCAAAGGTAAAGGCCAAAAGTAGATAGGCCTCTAGAGCAGAGAGGAGAAGGATCCCTACCTTAAGGGTTCTCATGATGATCATTCTCCACTTTTTCTGAAGGGGCTGCCCTTCATGATCAGAGCATCGATCATCGACCAGACGATCCGATTCATTTATCAATATCTC
Source organism: Candidatus Bathyarchaeota archaeon (assembly GCA_018396515.1). Taxonomy (GTDB): domain Archaea; phylum Thermoproteota; class Bathyarchaeia; order TCS64; family TCS64; genus JAGTRB01. Next base: position 4,570 of record JAGTQJ010000057.1, read on the forward strand.
CCCCTCCCCTGGGAGGCTCAAATTCCCTTTCCCATGTCCGCGAATGCTCCTCCCATCCCTAAGGAGGCAATCCAGTCCCAGGTAGAGGAGGCCTCCAATAGTGGCCCCCATCAAGCCCACATAGGGGAACAATCTCTGGAAGGGTATGCCGCTCTTGGAAAGCATTAACGCTAGGAGGGCTGAAAGGCTCGAGGCAGAGGCCATGCACGCGGCGCTGAGCACCCTTGCGAGCCTCAAGATGTTTCAACCTCACTCTAAACAGAAAAAATGGGTGCATTAGGAGGGCTCGACGGCCTCTGCTGGCTCAACTGAGCAGTACAGGGTTATGCCTACACTTCCAGTCTTGGAAGCATATCCAAAAAGCAGGAGATCGATAGTCCAATTCTCGTTCGTATTTATGCTTGTTGTATTGAGCAGGATCTCAGGGCTAGTTAAGGTTATATATCCAGTTACATCACTTGGTCCATCGACTGTTACTCTTATTATTAAGTATGAGAGGTAATTTCGTACCTCTGGAGCGTTCACTAAGACGACCCTCACATACCTCTTCACATTATTCAAATTGTGACTTATCGTGAAAACATCGTTCACCGTCTTTGTGAACCAGCCTAGTGTGGGTATAGGTTGGTTAAGGGTAATATCCATCTTCGAGACCGTCGCCATATCCTCAACTGTTATGGGGCTGATGCTCGCCGTGCTGGTGTACTGAGTTGCCCATGCGGCCGATATCCCTATCAGGGCTAACGCCATCATAGCCAGCGCGATGGCCTTCTCCCTTGTGTCAGTTTTCCCACCCATATAACTCGAGCTTAATCACTATTTAAGGTATTTTAATCATTTATGGAATAATAATATAGATTTATCATCTATTTTGATCTCATTTCTCCGATTTATAGATCTTTCTAAGATCATAGATTCCTTTATTCTTAGCATAACTATCTTTTCGATGCGCATTGTGGCGTGAACTGGATAGAAGGAAAAAATCCGGCCTCTATTTTTCACTATACCATTCTATTCTCTTCGTCTTATATCCTATGACAAGTATCGTGATAATTATGATTAGAAATCCTGTTGTGTACCAGATGACATCGGGTCTCAACATGTCGACTAGGCGTCCTATGACCAGTTCGAACCTGAAGGAGACGGTCTGGCCATATGCGACTCCGAAGGCGACGAGGAGAAACAGCCTCCCAACCCTGTTCACATATCTATATGGGCCCGTTGGCCTAGTTGTGAATATGAAGTAAGCTGCTGAGGTTATGGTCCCCACGATCATGACGATGTTCTCCAGGCTGTTCCAACGGAGGAGCGTGGCCTGTATCTGCTGGACGAAGTCAGCCATAACCGTCGTCCTCATGGCCAGCCCCATCCCAACCCCTATAGATAATACTATTGGGTACCTTGAGAGCCAGACCCATCCGCTTCTAAGCCTGGAAAGTAGCATGAGTGATAGGATTAGGGATATTATGTAGACGGCTTCTCCCCCCTGTATCTTTGTCACGGCGTTCCTGTTGATATAGTCCCAGTTCGTAGCGAAGAGGTAGCCCGCCAGTATTCCTAGGTATAGATTCTCCGTGGCCTTCGAGATGGGATTGTCTCCAATCAGGGTGGTGTAGGCTGCAAGGGAGACTAGGGAGCCCACTATCAGGCCGAGATAGTTGGGATCTATCAACTCATGACTCCCCCTTCATCCTGAGGATCAAGTATAGGACGTTTCCTAGGACCACCAGGATGAGCCATAGTAGCCCGCCTAGGTTGGTGGCCATGGCCTGGCCGAGGGCCGGTCCCGGCTTCTTTAGGAGATACTCATACTCGGCTGATCCCCTGACCCCGCCAAACAGGCCCTTAAGCTGCCCCGCGCTGATGTACGGGCTGTAGTTGGGGACCTCATTGGTCGTGCAAGAGCCAGACATGGGGATGCCAAATGGTACGGCTATCTGCCTTATGCCATACGGGATGCTCCCCTCAGAGCCTCCCCACCAGAGGACTGCCGAGAACGCCCTAGCATCGTTGATATCCCTCATTAGGGGGATCTCGTCTATAGGGGTTCCGAAATAGTCCTTCTTCACCACGCTTCGGATGTTGTTGGCTAGGGCTCCAACTCCGGCCTCTCCCCCCGGTATATATCCCAGGTTCAGGCCCGAA
>JAGTQJ010000057.1:6728-7050 GCA_018396515.1 Candidatus Bathyarchaeota archaeon
CTGAACTCCAGGTGGAAGCTTCGATATGGCGGCGTCTATGGCCTTCTGGGTCCAGATCTGCTGCTCTGCACCTATGCTGAAGAAGACTATCTTAACCCCCTTAATGAACATGTGGTATATCTGGGCCTCCATCCCAGGCCCCGTCTGGGGATAAGTCGCAGCGGTGTTTCCACCCTCAAAGAGCACCACAGAGCCCGCCGGTATCGACTCGGCGAACTCGAAGGCCATCCTCGAATAGTCCTGAACGGCCATAGGCAGGATTATAGGGTTGAGTATCGGATACGCCAAGGAGATGAACAGTAGGAGGAAGATTATCCTCTGG
>JAGTQJ010000057.1:7064-9273 GCA_018396515.1 Candidatus Bathyarchaeota archaeon
CCTCTTCAACACGCTCATCCCATCACCCCCTCCCCTCCTCCCTAATTCCCAGATGCTCCCTCTGCCTCCCGACCAGTATCCTGACCCCCAGGCCTATTATCCCAAGTGAGGTTCCTATGATCATACCCCTGAACCCAGCGGAGCTGGGGAAAGACCTCAGCCATTCCCCTACGGGGACTACGGGTGGGAGGATGGCAGCACCCACCGGTATTAGCATCATTAATACGATGAAGGCGCAGACCAGAAGCACGGTGGCATCGAAGTTCCTAGCCCTGAAGACCCTGTAGGCTGCGGAGGTTATATAGAACGCGGTGAGGGAGTATAGGGCCACCCCTATGGGAGCCGTCATGTTGTTGTAGATCCACCGGAAGGTGAAGTCTCTTACACTTATTAGTCCGAAGGAAGCGGTTATAATCAGAGAGGCTAAATATATGATGCTGTAGTACCAGCCCTCTCCCCTAGAAGAGATTTTTTTGATGTGACTTATAGTTAGGAGAACAACTCCAAGCATTATAGCTGCAGCTGAAACTATTGGAACAAAAGATCTTAGAGTTACATTTAAATCTATTATAGATTTAGGAACTGTGAAAAAGAATTCAACCAGCATCAACAATATGAAGATCGCTTGGAGGAATATCGGAATCTGAGCCTTATAAAGCCTTTCAGACACCCATATCACCCCTAGATCTTGAATATGGTTGTTATATCTATTTCAAGTGTTAAAAGCACCGAGCCTATCAGGATGAGCAGTATCGCCAGGTATTTACCCACATCCTGACCGGCGATGGAGGAAGACTGTATGGGATCCTGGGATACATAGGCTCCAAGCGCGTAGAGCTCCTCACCAATGATGCTGTAGTCGCACACAGCGACTAGGAAGGGGATGTTGTGGGTTGTATCCGTACCACCCAATGAGACCGCCCCGACCCTAGCAGCGTTCTCGGTGAATATCACGGCCTTGTGATACCAGCTCCCAAGGAAGAAGGCCCCCCCTATCCGCTCACTCCACATATGGTTCAAGATATACATCCTATCAGCGCCGTCGGTGAGATACTTCACCGTCTCCAGGGGGTCGTAGTCCTCGGCCTTATCCTCGGCCTTGTAGGCCTCCTCCACGATCTCGCTGGCGATGGTATATGCAAGCCCTTGGGTCACTGGCACAAAGAACTTCGCTCCAAGTCTAGCCGCCCTTCTGGCCGTATATGAGAGGATCTGGAAGGCCGCGACCGTTGGGGCGAGGACGCTCGGGGTTGTCATGTCGGTATTATCCATGAGGTACCATGCTGGGCGGCCCATCTCCACACATCTTCCAAGGATTTCGTCTATTACATCCACCGCAGGAAGACGCCTGAGATTTGGGAGCTTTCCAGCCAAGCTCCTCCTCATATATAGGAGGATCGAAGCGGCGACAATGAGCATCGAGGCCAATCCCATAGCTCTTCCGGCTATTATCATAGCCATTATTAGCCTCCAAAGATAGAATCATCTTTTAGGTATATATAATTTAGGGTCGATTTATTGAAAAATTTATGAAAAGAATTAAAAATATGTTGAAGAGTATTACTGAGATGTCAAAACAGGCTTTAAAGGATAAGGTTCTCGAAGCGATAGATGGCTTGGCATCTGAGATTATCGAGATGGGGGATGCTATATGGAGATGCCCTGAGCTCGGATTCAAGGAGTTCAAGACTTCTGAGCTTGTCGAGTCAAAATACGAGGAGTATGGATGGCAATATGAGAGGGGCATAGCAATAACAGGTTCAAAGGCATATATTGGAAGATGGAAAGGGGGGCCTGTTATTGGGATTATTGGGGAGTTGGATGCTGTCAGATGCCCTGATCATCCGGAATGTGACCCCGTAACCAGCGCCGTTCACGCCTGCGGCCATCATGCCCAGATAGCGAACATGCTTGGGGCCGGAATGGGCCTATACGAATGCGGGGTTCTAAGAAGGCTGGAGGGGAACATCGCCATGTTGGCGGTCCCTGCGGAGGAGTATCTAGAGATAGAGTACAGGAACACCCTCAGAGAGAAGGGCGAGATAAAATTCTTCGGTGGGAAGCAGGAGTTCATACGCCTCGGGGCCCTGAGGGATATTGACATCTCTCTGGGAACCCATTCCATCTCCGACCCCGAGTTCAAGGGTAAACTAGGTGTGGGAGGCTCAAATAACGGCTTCATTGGGAAGTTCGTCAGGTATAAGGGGCT
>JAGTQJ010000060.1:0-3075 GCA_018396515.1 Candidatus Bathyarchaeota archaeon
AGAGGATTGTTAGATGCTTCGGGGGAGTCATGGTGGTCGCTAGGGAAGGGGGGCAGATCACAACAGCCATTGAGAGCATAGGCTCCCAATCTGGGTTAGAGGTCTTCGAGGAGACACCGCTGAGGGAGGCAGGTATGAAGGCGGCTGAGAGGGCGTGTAGGCTGGTATCCTCAAGGGTGGCACCAGCCGGGGTCTATCAGGTTATATTGGAGAACAGGATCGTGGGCCTATTGGCCCATGAGGCTGTAGGACACTGCTGTGAGGCGGATCTGGTTTATGGAGGAAGCTTCCTAGCCGACAAGGTTGGGGTTAGGGTCGCCTCCGATATAGTGACCCTGGTCGATGATGGGTTATATCCCAATGGCTTTGGAACCATGAGATATGACGATGAGGGGGTTCCGACCCAGAGGACTGTGATCATAGAAAGGGGAGTCTGCATGGGTTTTCTCCACTCTAGGGAGACAGCCCATGAGTTCGGGGTGGCTCCAACCGGTAATGCTAGGGCCTGGAGCTTCGAGTACGACCCCATAATAAGGATGAGGAACACCTACATAGAGCCGGGAGAGTGGTCGCTTGAGGAGATGGCTGAGGATATCGGTGAGGGGTTCTTCTTGAGGGGTGGGCTATCGGGGCAGGCGGACTTCAACGGGGAGTTCATGTTCGGGACCCAAGAGGCGATAAGGATAAGAAATGGAGAGCTCGCGGAGTCGCTTCGAGGAGTAACTATAAGCGGGAACGCCTTCGAGGTCCTAAAGAACGTTGACGCCGTGGGGAGGGATTTCACCATGAGAACCGGAATGTGCGGAAAGGAGCAGGTCAACTACGTCGGGGGAGGGGGGCCCAGCCTGAGGACGAGGCTTTTGCTCGGTGGAGAGAGATGAACATGTTGAACCTAGCATCTTCTGCGGTTGAGAGGTGCATTAAGCTCGGGGCTGAGGAGGCCGAGGCCTTCCTCCAGAGTCAAAGGGCTGTCGAGATAGTCCTCGAGAGGGCTGAGATCCAAAGCGAGAGGACCAAGGAGCACCGTGGAATGGGCATCAGGGTGATAAAGGGGAAGAGGCTAGGATTCTCCTTCACCTCAAACCTCTCCGATAAGAGCATAGAACAGGCCTGCCGATCAGCCCTACGCCTGGCAGATGCAGCCCCTCCAAACCCAGACTGGGTGTCCTTGCCCCACCGAGAAGAGCCATCTAGAACTCCAGAGGGCATCTACGACCCAGAGATAGTCCAGATGAATGGAAGCGGCCTTCTAAGCCTAGTTATCGAGGCCTATGATGAGGCAAAGGGATACGATTCGAGGGTTGATATCGATGAGGGGAAGTTCACAGCCACGGTGAATGAGTACGCCATTTCCAACTCTCATGGAGTTGAGGCCCATGATAGAAAGACCCTCATCTGGGGCCTCTTGATCTGCATAGCAAAGGAGGGGGGAAAGGCTTCGAGCATGGCCCTAGAATACGACCTGTCCACGCTTCTGAAGGAATTCTCCCCATGTAGGATAGGGAGGGCAGCGGCTGAGAAGGCCCTGGCCTCCCTCAACCCAAAATCTACGTCCTCCTTCACAGGGAAGGTCCTCCTCGAACCCGATCCGGCCTCCTCCATCCTGATAGCTCCGATCATCAGCAGTGTGAACGCAGATAATGTGCAGAGGGGGAGGAGCCTATGGGCTGGGATGCTGGGTCAGGAGGTGGCATCCCCAAAGCTGACCGTGGTCGACGATGGCCTCCTCCCCGGAGGGGTGGCCTCCTCATCCTTCGATCTGGAAGGGGTTCCAAGACAGGAGACGAGGCTCATCACCAAGGGGGGGCTCGAGGGCTTCCTCCACAACTCCTTCACGGCGAACAAGGAGGGTAAGAGATCCACCGGCAACGCTTACAGGGAGGCCTACAGCACCTTACCTACAGTTTCATCTTCGAACCTCCTAGTTGAGGCCGGGAGGAAGAGCCTCGAAGAGATGATTTCTGAGGTGGATAGAGGGATAATGGTCAGGCGGTTCAGCGGGAATGTCCGCCCCGAGAGCGGGGAGTTCTCAGGAATAGCCAAGCAGGCATGCTATATGGAGAATGGAGAAGTAAAGTATGCGTTAGGTGAGACTATGATATCTGGAAATGCTTTTCAGGCTCTAAACAACATAATCGAGGTCGGGAGAGAGGTCCGCCCAACATTGTGGTACATGGCCTATGTACCGCCGATACTCATAGACAAAATAAACATAATTTCAAAACAATAAATCTGAAATCAATTTATGGAAGTATGTATATAAACAATACACAAGATCTATTGGAGGCTGTATCTTAAATCAAGTTTCTCTTCCTGAGCTTCCTGATGAGAGGCATCTCGGCTATCTCCTCCTCTGGGAGTTCCTCCCATATGATCCCCTTTGGCCTCCTCCTCTCACCCGTTGTTCTTATGATCCTCTCAGGCGTCGCTATATAGTCGACTGTGAAGTCATGCATCTCCATGGGGAGTTCCTCCACTATCTGGAGTTCGTGGACAGATGTCGCTATAGGGGTCTCATCTGCCACTAGGCCCAGCTCCCTCAGGATGGCGTACTCAAGCTCGCTGTATCCTCCCCCCTTCCCGATCCTCTCCCCCCTCTCCGTGACGGCCACCGAGCCGCATACCAAGAGGTCGACTTTGGGGAGATCCTCTAGATCGGCCTCCTCGCCCAGCTGGAAGGCCCCAGAGATGGATGCAACCCTACCGTAAAGCCCTCGCGGTATCCTCTTGGGATCTAGAATCAGGAACTTCCTCCTCAACCTCGGAGAGGGCATCAATAGGGTCTTTCCAGCCTCTAAAACACCCCTCCTAACCATCATCTGTGGGGAGTCAGGGTTCACCTTAACCACCCTAGCCCTATTGAACTCCTCCAGCTGGAGGATCCTCTTGGCAGCCACCTCAGCCCCTAAGAAGTTTGGGATCCTCCCATAAACAGGTCTAGGAAACCTTACTACACCCCTCTCCTCTAAGAGCTTCCAGACCCTTTCTCTCACTTCCCTCTTTAATTCCGATGATGCGTTCATCTGACAACCCTCGGGAGGATCTCCTAGAACCTTGCCCCTCCTGTCCAAGCCA
>JAGTQJ010000060.1:3128-9093 GCA_018396515.1 Candidatus Bathyarchaeota archaeon
TAAGGGAGACCTAATTGTTGGGAGGTGCTGAAAACGGGAGGGCCATGTGCCTTTGATGAGAAAAATAAATTGAGAAAAATCTTTACTCCGTTCGAAGTGAAATAACTGATCTTAGACTTAGAGCTGTTTTTATTCTTTAATATGAGCACATTGCTTTTACTTAATATCATCACTGGATTCTTTCTCTACCTTTGGCCTCGTGGTCCTAGGTCAGGACACCTTTTATTCCTTTGATCAACTAAAGATGTGTGGATTGATTTGCATACTTATCTTTATATACTTGCCATTGTTGTAGTGGCTATGCATATAATTCTAAATCGACGTTCGTCAAGATTTATTATAAATTAACCGTTAAGGAGAGCAATAGTTTTCCACATTCTCAATTTTATGAAATCAATTATAATGTCTACTATAAATGGAAAACTCAATAATGGAAGGAATTAAAGAATAGGAATTCTAGAAACCCTCTTTATGCATGTTTATTCCATCATATGTGAGAGTGAGAGAAGAGAAGGTTTTGAGATTAAAATTTTATTAATCTATTAATTCCAGTTTCAAAATAAGGTTTATTATGATGGAATCATGTCTCCTTGTTGGAAGATTTGGTAGGAACCGTGGTACTCGTCGATTATGATCCCCTCTGGCCTCTGCTTTACGAGGAGGAGAGGGCTCAGATTTTGGATGCCGTGGGAGAGATTGTGCTCGCTGTCGAGCATATAGGGAGCACTGCTATCCCGGGGATGGTAGCTAAACCCATAATAGACCTTATGGCAGGAGTTAAAGGCCTCCGGGAGGCCGAAATGTGCATAACCCCTCTAAGGGGTCTGGGGTATCTTGATGTGACTCCACTTCCTGGAGGCCCTGAGATATATGAGTGGTACTACTGTCTCGGGAAGGGGGTTCACAGTGTTGGATATCACCTCCACCTCGTGAGGTATGGGGGGCGCCACTGGGAGGATCACATCATATTCAGGGAATATCTGAGGTCTCACCCAGAGGTGGCAGAGGATTATGGTAGGTTGAAGAGGAGGCTCGCAACCCTTTATGGCTTGGACAGGAGGAGCTATACTGAGGGAAAAACATGCTTCATCGAGGAGGTTATCTCGAAGGCAAGAAACTCAGCCAAGAGATAGAAGTACTTTAACATCGAATGTTCAAGGATCACGCTTCTGCACTAGCCTTTCCACGTCTACTCCCACCTCACCCCCCACTCTCCATATGAAAGCTGCACATCTAACTATTCCCTTAAAGGTGTTTGGGGAAGATGACGTCTAAAGCTGTGTTGGAGGATGTTCATGAATTTTAGAGGATGGTAGAACGGAGTCTAGCTAGGCGTTCCCTGTCTCCATCCCCACTAGTTTAGGTGGTGAGGGTGTTACTCTTTTATTATTGGAGCATTTCTCTTCATATTGGTAGGATACTGGTTGGTGACCGTCGCCATAATCGGGAAGACAAATGTGGGTAAGACGACCTTCTTCAACGCTGCCACCCCCCCACTGAGTGAAATATCCTCTTAAAGCAGTATTTCTGCTTATTAAAATAACTCCCCATCAATTCATAAACCTATTTACTGCGATAACATTACCAGTTATATATTGTCTCCTAGAACTCCGCCTTAGGTTGCAATCTAGGATTCGAGGCTCAGTCAGGTTGATACCGGATAGGAGGGAGCCAATGGGACCATCCTAAAACCCCTAAACCTATTAGAGAGGTTCCTGACTAGGGTCCTCTTGGCTCACTTGATTTTCAAGGTTTAAGGTATTAGAGGCATTAATAATTGGTAAAACTTAAATGAAAATCATGATAATAATTTAATGTACTAATGCGTTGTTGTGGGAGCCCTGTGGTGTATCTAGAATGAGGCCCGCTGGTTTAAGTGATGGAGGAGTCGGTATTGAGGGAGCTTTTAAAATAATGTTGAAAACTGAGCAAAAAGCATTCTTAAAGAGCCTGCTATGAGCATGAATGTGAATAAGGTTTACGTTGAAAGGTTGATTTTGGACATCGAGAGATCTATTGAGGCTATACTCTCTTATTCCTCGAAGCCCTATGAGGCTTTAAGCGACGCGGAGAGGTATGCAGTCAGGTATAATATAGTGGTGGTTGCCGAGGCCGTTATAGCTTTAGCGTTGCATGCTGCTAGGAGGTCGTATGGCGAGGAGCCTGAGATGCCTGTTCAAGCGCTTAGCATACTTAGAGATAAAGGTTTAATCACGAGTACAGACTATGACGACTTGGTGCGCCTCTACAGGTTGAGAAATCTCCTCGTACATAGGTATTGGATGGTGGATGATGAGAGAATATATAGGAGCGTTAAAAGCGATTTTAGGAGCGTGAGAAGCTTCGCTGAGAGGCTGCGTGAGGCATGCCGCTAGATGAAAGGTACAGGTATCATAGGTTGGATGCTGAGGGGAAACAGGGCCTCATAGAGGTTGTCAGAAGGATTCTAGAGGAGAGGGGCGTTACACTCGCCATAATCTTCGGCAGCTTTGTAGAGTTAGATTCCTTTAGAGATATTGATGTAGCCGTGTACATTGGGCCTATGGAGGCTGATCTAGACGCCATATTCAAGCTAACCGCAGAGATAGAGGAGGAGATCCACATCCCAGTAGACGTGGTCCCGCTGGAGAGCATCCAAACAAAGTTCAAGCACTACATCCTAACCAAAGGCAGGGTCATCCTAGAGAGGGAGCCTGGCCTCCACGAAGCACTCATTATACAAACAATAGATGAACAAATACTTCTTGAGGGGAAAGAAGGTCAAAGAGATGAGTAGTAAGATCTCGATTAAAATCTAAATGTATTGTTTTCTATAATCTTAGTAATAAACTCTAGTGTTTAATATTCTCGCTTATTGCAGGTAATACTTATTTCGAAATAGGGTTTGGCAGAATGAACCTTAAAGATTGAAAAAGAAGGCACACCATAATAATAGTCATTATTGTTAAAGTAATCCTTCAATTCAAAATACATTCCGAAATTAATAAACTATCAGACTCCTGCTTCATACCTTTTTAATGTATCATGTGTGAGAGGGTAGGAGAGGAGGGTTTGGAATCGATAGATTAAAAAATTTTAATCTATCGATTCCAAGCTCGAAACAAGTTTTATTATGATAGGATTATGTTTTCTTTTTTGGATGATTTGGTAGGATCTGTGGTGCTCGTCGATTATGATTCCCGTTGGCCTCTGCTCTATGAGGAGGGGAGGGCTCGGATTTTGGATGCAGTCAACGACTAGAAGACGCCCACCACAAGCCTTGTTTAGGATGTTCATGAATTTCAGAGAGATGGTAGAACATAGGTCTAGCTATACATCCTATCTCTCCACCCCCTTAAGATGGGCTGTGAGGGTGTTACTCTTTTATTATTGGAGCATTTCTCTTCATATTGGTAGGATACTGGTTGGTGACCGTCGCCATAATCGGGAAGACAAATGTGGGTAAGACGACCTTCTTCAACGCTGCCACCCTATTGAACGCTGAGATATCCTCCTACCCCTTCACGACGAGGGAGCCTAATGAGGGTGCAGCCTACGTCTGCGATGTATGCGTCTGTAGGGAGCTTGGGGTGAAAGACAATCCTCAAAACTCCGCCTGTATTGAGGGCTGGAGATACATCCCAATAAGGCTTCTGGACCTTCCAGGCCTGATAAAGGACGCCTGGAGGGGGAGAGGCCTTGGAACCAGGTTCCTCTCGGTCATAGGGCAGGCGGATGCCCTGATACACATAGTCGACGCCTCAGGCTCCGTCGACGAGGAGGGGAGGCTCACCAAGCCAGGAAGTGGGAACCCGGTCCAGGATGTATTGGATATCGAGATGGAGGTGGAGAGGTGGATGGCTGACATTATCCTGAGGAACAGGCAGCTCATCGCCCGGGAGGCCTCCTCCTCTTCGCTTGAGGAGGCTGTGTCCAAGGTCCTCTCGGGTATAAAGGCAGCCCCCTCCCATGTTGAAAGGGCCTTAATTAAGGCGGATCTCGAGGACAGGCCCATAGAGCTCTGGGATATAGATGAGGCGGTCAGATTCTCAGCCACCCTCCTCCCATTGATCAAGCCGATCCTAATAGTTGCGAACAAGATGGACCTGCCCACGGCGGAGGAGAACCTCGAGATGCTCGTCAACTTCTTCAACGATAGGCTTGTGGCACCATGCTCAGCCGAGGCGGAGCTCATCCTGAGGAGGGCTGAGAAGATGGGCCTCCTCCACTATACGCCGGGGCAGGAGAAGTTCCTCTTGAGGGAGGAGGCCCGACTCACACCGGAGCAGTGGAGAGCCTTAGACTATGTGGAGAAGAGGGTTATGGCGAGGTGGCTCAGGACCGGTATCCAGCAGGCCCTGAACACCGTGGTCTTCAAGCTCCTTAGGATGAACATGGTCTACCCAGTTGCGGATGAGTCGAGGTACTCAGACAACCATGGGAACATCCTGCCCGATGTCCACCTATTGCCCGATGGCTCAACACCCCTGGACCTGGCCAGAACCGTACACACGAGGCTGGCGGAGAGTTACATCATGGCGATAGACGCCAAGACGGGTATGCGCCTGCCAAAAGAGTACAAACTGAGACACAGGGACGTTATTAAGATAGTAACCCAGCCAAGGGCCAGGCCCAAGAGATAGACCTCGCTCCAGAAGAAGAATCAATCTCTATTTGGGGGTTCAAAGTTAAAATTCGATAAACATCGTCCAGTTCAGAGCCAACCCTTAATTAGGATAGCCCTCAATAAATATCTGATAGACCATGAGCATGAGCTTTATGATACCAGAGGATAAGATTATGCTCCGTGAGGTCGCCCACCTCTGCATAGTTGTGAGGGATGTGGAGAGAGCCGCCAGAGTCTTCGCAGAGAGGTTCGGGATAGGCCCCTTCAGGATAAGGGCGCTCCACACCCCTAAGTCTAGGGGGAGCGTCCATGGGGAGCCCGCGGAGTACACCATAAAGTTCGGCTTCGCGAGGCTTGGACCCATAACTCTAGAGCTCGCCCAGCCCTTAGAGGGGAGAACAATACTCCAGGAGTTTCTGGAGGAGCATGGGGAGGGGATCCACCACATTGGGCTCCCAGCCCCAACACCATTTGAGGCAGAGCTGGAGAAATGGAGGAGACAGGGGATACAACCCCTCCAATCGAGCAGGATGGAGGATCCAGAGGAAGGGTGGGCCTACATGGACACACACAACCTAGTTGGATGCATATTGGAGATATTATGCTTCAAAAGATATCAATAAAGAAAAGATATCAATTAAAGATGAGCCAACACATGAGCGATGTCTTTATTCCATCCCACCCCTCTATTAAACATTTTAAGAGGTGCTTAGGGTAGAACCTTTAAATCGCGGTGAGGAATCTTTACCATTGGCCGGGGTCTCCTAGTGGTATGGAGCAAACCTTTCTAGGGGCTCAGGCCTGGAGAGCTTGTGACCCGTGAGGGTCGCGTGGGTTCGAATCCCACCCCCGGCGCTTCTTTATAAATGTGGGATGAACCCCCCGGCTGCCTTCCTATTTGCGCTTCCTGAATAGCTTGGCGGCTCCCACCTCAGGTTAAGCATCCTAAGGAAATTGGTATATACATCTACCGCGTTGGCCTTCCTCCCCTCACAATAGGTATTCTGACGGGCTATAGCCTTTTTTACCATCTCAGGATCCAAGAGATTTACCCTCTCTTTACGAGGATCTTCAATAAGCATATTCTGGGCTCTATTATGGGCTCCTTAAGGCCCTGCTTCTTTATCCAAAGTCTAATTGAACAGCAACTCTGAAGGGTTCTGCTCACGGACCATTAGGAGAAGCATTAAGCCTCTCTCCAGCCTTTGGATCATTATTCCAAGAGCTTCCTGATAAATTCCTTGGGAGTTCCCTCCACAAGGGCGTTAAAAACTTAAACCTATTAGCGCATCTTCAGGGTCTATTGCTTTAAGCTCTCTTATTCCGATGTAGGCTTTGTCCGTAGATACGATTGCTCCA
>JAGTQJ010000058.1 GCA_018396515.1 Candidatus Bathyarchaeota archaeon
TATGCAGGTGAGGGTGAAGGCCTTGTACCAGCCGAAGGGGGACCTGTGCACCTCATACCCCTCACCAGCCAGCCTGCTCTCCATATTTGATAGGAACATCTTGGCCAGGCGTGGTGAGCCGAGGCTCTTGGAGAGGTGGGCGTAGGGGTATAGGAGCACCCTGCGGCATCCTATCCTCTCCGTGTCCACTCTCAAACCCTCCAGGAACCTACCCTCCACCTCCTCCAATCTATTCTCATCATGCTTCTCGAAGCATATGAAGCAGACGAGGACGTTCTCAAGCCTCTCGCTCCTGGGGTTTGGGGGTTGCTCAGCGACAGGTGTCTCCCTCCTAACCTCGTACTTGAACTCTGAGCAGTGGATCTGTAGAACCCTCATCCATACTTCTATGCCTCATCCAGTATTATAGATTTATGTTCTCAGCCCAGCATTGAGAGGATCGCCGGGGCATAGGTTAGGATGGCCCCCCCAGCCGCCACTGAGGCTATCTGGCCCCCCATGTTTATAGCCAGGGCGTAGGGCAGGAGCCAGTTATCCGGGTCCTCCCTCCTCCCAAGGAGGTGGGCCACCCTAGCTGCGATGGGGAAGGCCGATATACCACAGGCCCCCAGAAGGGGGTTGAACCTCCCCCTCGTGAGGAGGTGGAGGATCTTCCCGACGACCAAGCCGAGGATTATGGAGGAGGTGAAGGCGGCTAGGCCCAGGGCGAAGACCATAACCGTCGTCGGGTTGAGGAAGGCCCCAGCCTCCATGGTCCCCCCTATGGAGAGGCCCAGGAGCAGCAGGGTGATATCCTCAAGCTCCCTCTCGGCTGTCTCATGAAGCCTCTTGACGACGCCGCACTCCTTCATCAGGTTCCCCAGCATGAGGCAGCCCATCAGGAGGGCTCCCTGGGAGGCGATGAGGCTGGAGGCCAGGAAGACGGCTATTGGGAAGACCACCCTGAGCCTGCTCGGGGGCTCCTCCCCGGGGATCTCCATCCTGGCTAGGCGCTCCCCCTTGGTGGTGATGAGGCGGGATAGAGGGGTTTGGAGGAGGGGGACCATCGACATGTAGGAGTAGGCCGAGACGGCGACGGGTCCCAGCAGGTGGGGGGCGAACCTCTTCGTTACTATTATGGCTGTGGGCCCATCCATGGCCCCTATTATGGAGATGCTGCTGGCCTCTAGGGGGCTGAAACCCATGAGGAGGGCGAGGTTCAAGGTCACGAATATGCCGAGCTGGCCCGCGAAGGCTAGGGCCAGTAGGCTTGGATGGGCTATTAGGCCTGAGAAGTCGCACATGGCTCCTATCCCGACGAATAGGAGGGCTGGGAGGATCTCGGTCTCTATGCCATACACCCTGAGGAGGTGGAGGAGCCCCCCCGGCGAGGCGAGCCCCCCATGAGGCACATTGGCGAGGAGGGCCCCGAAGCCTATCGGGAGGAGGAGCAGCGGCTCATAGCCCTTGGCAATCGCCAGATATATCAGGACGATTCCGACCCCCATCATTAGGAGGTTTCCGGCCAGCTGCCACAAACCCATCAGCCCCTAGCCTCAGGAGATGAGGAGGAGCCTCTCCCCCCTCCCAACCCTCGCGCCAGCCTCCACATAGACCTCCTTCACAACCCCGTCGAGGGGGGCGAAGATCTCGTTCTCCATCTTCATGGCCTCAAGGACCAGGAGGGGGGCGCCGGCCTTCACCGCATCCCCTACTTTAACCCTCACCTCAGTGACCACCCCCGGCATAGGGGCCACCACAAGCCCCCCGGAGGGGGCTGCTCTCAAAGGGATCTCCGAGACGGATATGGGTCTGATCTGGGGAGGTCCTCCCTCCTCTCCGATCTCCTCAACCTCAACTATGAAGGTTTCATCTCCTATCTTCACCCTGAATTTTCTCTTCATCCTTGATCCTCCCAAAAGTTTCTGAGGGAATCCAGCCTAGCTGAGATAGGCCAAGATGAGTTCTCTGAGATGATCATCTTAGGGGTCGGGGCCTCCCCATCTAGGAGGCAGTTTATGGCTGAGAGAGCCGCAGCCAGTTTCAGGGTTTCACCCCTCCCCTCCATAGTGGTCTTGACCTCGCGTGCGAGGGCCCTCTTCAAAATCTCGATTGAGACCACTACGGCCGATAGTGTTACAAGAACAGCGGTCAAGCCAGCTATGGTCGTGTAGATCCCGAAGGGTGGGAACATCTCAGATTCAAACTAATCAATGGTCGAACCCATATAAGCGTTAGATCGGGCTTTCACTATTATACTTATGAATCTCTTATCTCATTGTTTCAAAAGGGAGGGTTCTTCACCCTCTGTTGAGGGGTTCAGGGTACGACTAACGCCAGCACCGCCTTCTCCGTGTGCATCCTGTTCTCCGCCTGATCCCAGACGGCGCTCTGGGGCCCCTCTATAACCTCATCCGTCATCTCCTCCCCCCGGTATCCCGGGAGGCAGTGCATGAAGATGGCGTCAGGCTTTGCCCAGCTAAGCGTCTCCCTGTTTATCTGGTAGCCCGCGAAGGCCTTCTTCCTCTCCTCTATATCCTTATGCCCCATACTATGGAAGGTGTTGGCGTATACGACATCAGCATCCCTCAGGGCCTCCCTCAGGTCCTCCGTGACAACGAACTCGGAGCCATATCTCTCGGAGTTCTCCTCCGCGAAGTCTGAGATCCTCTTGTTTGGCCTCCAACCCCTAGGTAGGGCTATGTACATGTTCATCCCCATGAGGCTGCTAGCCACCATCAAGGAGTGGCAGACATTCCATGGATCCCCGACATAGGCCAGCTTCAACCCCCTTATCCTCCCCTTATACTCCCTGATGGTCAGGAGGTCCGCGAGGGCCTGGCATGGGTGGACGAGGTCTGTCAAGGCATTTATCACAGGGTTCCTCATGTACCTGGCGTACTCCTCCACGATCTCCTGCCCATAGGTCCTTATCACCAGGGCGTCACAGTAGCGGTCGATCACCCTGGCCGTATCCTTTATAGGCTCCCCACGGGCCAGCTGCATCGTCTCTGGGGTCGCGTAGAAGCTCTGGGCGCCCAGGTGGGCTATCCCGGCCTGGAAGCTGAAGCGGGTTCTCGTGCTGTGCTTCTCGAAGATCATCGCGATGGTCCTCCCCCTCAGGTACTCGTGGGGCTCCCTCCTAGCCCATTTACGCTTAAGGTCTGCGGCGACCTCCAGGATCACCTCAATCTCCTTCGGGCTGTAGTCCATCAGCGTCAGGAAGTCCCTACCCCTAAAGCTGGCTCTCAAACTCAAACCAAGCACCGGATCTAAGGATAAACCCCCTACATGATAAACTATACGGTTATACTCCAGCCATCCGAATTTAGATAAGGATACATTTACCCTTTAACTAATGATGCTTGTGGGGTTCAGCCTCCTGAACAATCTCCGATGAGGAATTGGGAATGGTCACCAATCTCCCCCAAGAGGCCAAGAACAAGTGGAATGAGGTGGCCCAGACCAGGAACCCTGAGGAGAGGCTCAGGCTGATGCAGGAGTTCCTCTCCCTGGTCCCAAAGCATAAGGGGACTGAGAAGCTGTGCGCCCATGTCAGAACCCAGATCTCCCAGCTGAGGGAGGAGATAGAGAGGAGGAAGCAGATGAAGAGGGGGACAGCCCCCTCATATTTCATAGAGAAGCAGGGTGCAGCCCAGATAGTCATCCTTGGGCCCACAAATGTCGGGAGGAGCAGCCTCATGAGGGCCGTGACGGGATCCACCCCAGATGTGGCGCCATACCCCTTCACGACCAGGCTTCCAGTCCCGGGGATGCTCCCATACAGGGATATCCAGTTCCAGCTCGTCGAGGCCCCCCCAATCCTCCGGGGCGCCTCAGAGGGGAGGGGGGACGGAAACAGGATCTTGAGCCTGGCGAGGAACGCCGACGGGCTGATCATAATGGTTGACCTCACCCAAGATCCAGTCGAGAACTACTTGACTGTGGCTGGGGAGCTTGAGAAGGCGAGGATCCAGACCGTGAAGCCGGAGGGCTATGTGGAGATCAGGAGAAGGGGCCACGGCTCAGAGATACAGTTCATATGGGAGGGGGAGCTTGTCGAGACGACCCCAGAGGAGGTGGTGGCCCTCCTCAAGGAGTACAGGATAACCTCAGCCCTCGTCAGGATCAAGGGGCGGGTCACCATCGACCTAGTGGAGGACGCCGTCTTCGGGAGCGCCGTCTATAGGCCCACCATAATCCTGGCCAATAAGGTTGATATCGCCCCGAGCCTGGATGGCCTCAACCATCTAAGGGAGGCCGCGAGACCCCTCGAGGTTATAGCCATCTCGGTCCAAAAGACCCAAAACCTCCCAGAGCTGCTGGGCAGAAAACTATTCGAGATGCTCAGGATAATCAGGATATACACTAAGGAGCCTGGAAGGGAGCCCTCCCCCACCCCTATAGTTGGGAGGGGGAGGATGACCGTAGCCGAGGTTGCTAAAGCGCTGCACACAGACTTCTATAAAAGGTTCAAGTATGCCAAACTTTGGGGGCCGAGCTCAAAGTTCCCAGGGGAGAAGGTAGGCCTAGACAGAGAACTATCTGACGGCGACATCGTAGAGCTCCACATATAAAGAGCCTAGGCAACGGCATTAAACCCAAAATAAACAATTTCCTAGATTCTCATCTCCCAGCATGTAAGAGTATAAAATGCTCAACACCATCCCTGATTTGATGTGACGGGATAATAATAAACCAAATTAAATATTACAAAAACACTTTATAAATGATAAATCATCAAACCTCTACATGGTCCCTAGAATAATTAGGAGGCAGGCTGCACAAAGAATAAATTTTCCCAATGAGCATCTAGGGGATAGAGCTAGGGGCCGATAGTTCAGTGGTATGAACGCCGGCTTCGCAAGCCGGAGGTCGCGGGTTCAAATCCCGCTCGGTCCATTTTTGATCCTCCCCTCTAAAATCAATCAATTTTAGGGCCTCAATCAGCCTTTTGAGGCAGAAATTGATACTTAAAGACAAATCTAAACTCATTTTTAACTCTTCGAGGTAAAATCATCGATCACAACTCACACCCTGGCCATCTGTGGCCATCCCCCCATCCTACTGTGTGGTTAACCCCCCGGCCTCTCTGCGAGTCACTTCGTGGAGGCTGTAGCCGTCTTTTCGAGGAACTCAAAGCTACAATGGGCTTCGAAGAGGCTATGTTTATGACTGAGTTGGCTATCGGATCATGAAGCCTGTGAAAAGCTCTTCAGCGTAATGGTGTGCTGAAGATAGGCCTTTGGCGCGGTCTTCTCCGCTCTGATCCAGGCGTCTATAACGGAATTGAATAATTCATAACATATCGTGACAAGCAGGAAATACAGAGGCGAGTACCAAGTCTTATATATGGTTTGGGGGCGACTTGTGCTATCGGTTTTCCACCCGGCTCAAGTTGCAGGATCAGGGGCTCGAGGATACTAGAACAGCTTAAAATTCCCATCTAAGCACAATATATTAATTTGTTGTTTTATTTTGTTTTTAAACTAGTTTCTAATTTCTTCAAATTCTTAGTAAATCACTACATTTAAAGAACATTTCCAAAAATTAACACTAATCTTATAGAATTTTAATCTTTAAGATCTTGTTTGCATAACTCTCTCCGAAGAGATCATCAGAACTAGAAGAATGGGGAAACCATCATATAGCTCTTCATGGTATCCCTCTTGAATGGAGATGCTTAACGCGTTAGAAGAGGAGGTTTTGAGGGAGATCTCCGCCGAAGAGGCCTGGGGCCATGTAGAGTATCTCTCAACGCTTGATAAGACCTCGGGCACGGAGGGGGAGAGGAAGGCCCACGAGTATGTTAGGGAGAGGCTTAGGGAGTATGGCATCCCCTTCAAAACTTACGAGTTCGACTCCCTGATCAGCCATCCCAAGAAGGCCTCCCTGAGGGTTGTCTCCCCATCCACCATAGAATTGGAGTGTATAACCCACTCCTTCTCAGGACAGACTCCCGAAGGGGGCTTGGAGGCGGGCCTGATACATGTGGAGGTTCCCCCGGGAACCCTCCATAGAGGGTTAGAGGGCCTGGTGGAGGAGTATGAGAGGGCGGGGGCTAAGGGTAAGGCTGTCGTTGTCTGGGGTGTGGCGAGTCCAGCCACGGTATTGGCAGCCCAGCTCTCAGGTGCCCTCGCTCAGATCAACATAAGTGGAGAGGACATACTCCACGAGATGATAGTCACCTCTGTTTGGGGAACCCCCACCCCCGAGTCCTCCTTGAGGATTCCGAGAATACCTGTGGTCTCTGTAAAGAGGATGGATGGAGAGCTCCTCCTCCAATTACTCAAAGGCGGTGATGTCCGGGTCAAGCTGGAGGCGAGGGTTGACACGAGGTGGAGGAGGATCCCGATAACCGTTGCCGAGATATCGGGTGTTGAGGAGCCTGAGAGGTTTATGCTCGTCCATGGACACATGGATTCATGGTATCTAGGGGCCACCGACAACTGTACAGGCAACGCCGCCTGCCTCGAGCTGGCCAGGGTTTTATGGAAGCATAGGAATAGGCTCAAGAGGAGTGTTAGAATAGCCTGGTGGTCGGGCCACTCCACGGGCAGATATTCTGCCTCAACATGGTACGCCGACAACAACTTTGAAGACCTTGATGAGAACTGCTTCCTGACAATGAACGTAGACTCCCCGGGGGTTAAGGGGGCATCAAAGCTGACCGGAGGGGGCCTGATGGGCACCCTCCGCTTCGTGGAGATGATCATTAAGGACTCGGTTGGGGTTGATGATGTTGAGGTCAGATCCTACGCGATGAGGGCTGGAGACCAGTCCTTCTACGGGATAGGCATCCCATCCATAGCTGTAGGCGCAGCTATACCTGAGGGCAGCCCCCTACGGGGTGCCTGGATAGGTGGGAGCGGGGGAGGCTGGTGGTGGCACAGCGCCTACGACACGATAGACAAGGCTGATAGGGGGAACCTCCACCGGGACCTAAGGATGATCACGCTTGCCGTTTTCAGGTCCGTCAACCTTCCAATCCTCCCCTTCGACTTCTCCATGGTAGCCGAAGAGTATGAGAGGGCGATAGCGGAGATCCAAACCAGAGCAGCATCTGGTACATTCAACCTTCTCCCCCTCCTGGATAGGGTGAGGGAGCTCGGAGCCCGAGCTGAGAGGTTGAAGGAGGCCACCGGCCAGCTATGCGAGGCTGATGGGGAGGCTGCGAGGGAGGTCAATAGGTATCTGATGAGGGCCTCGAGGCTCCTAACCTCAACCCTGTATACCTATAAGGGGAGATACGACCAGGATCCCGCATATGGTATCCCGGTCCTCCCGGCGCTGAGGGAGGCTGAGAGGCTCTCAATCCTAGATCCAGAGAGCAGCGAGGCCAGGTTCCTGAAGACCATGCTGGTAAGGAACATGAACATGGTTAGAGATAAGCTCAAGGAGGCGATTGAAGCCTTAGATGAAGCATATAGAAAGGCCTCTCGGGCTGGGAAAGAAAAAATGGGTTTATAAAAAGCTAGTCTCTGAAGGCCGGGGGAACCGGGATCGTCTTCCAGACCCTTATGAACTCTGAGAGGAAGTTGACCCTCTCCTCGAACCTCAACCTCGCCTCCTCCACATCCGCCGTCCTGGGGTCATTAATCCCGTAGATCCCGCTTGAGGTGAAGTCATCTGTGTCGGGCTCCATACAGGCCGCCCTGACCTGGCTCACAAGCTCATAATCCGGACGGCCGGGATCCATGAACTCCATGAGCCTCGGATCCGTCTTCAGAGTCGGCCTCCAATCCTCCAATCTCCACATCTCGACGAGCTCCGGGAAGAGCAGGAGGGCTGAGGATGTCTCAGTGGGCCCTGAGTGGACATCCCAGTAGCGCTTCTGCCTCTCCGCTATCCTCTTTGCCAGCTCCGTGTCGCTCGGGCCGGTGGGGGCCGCCACCATGACCTTGCTATACCTCTTGCACAGCTGGACCGCAAGGTTTATGATGTTCGTGTTCCCCCCATGGGCGTTCACGAGGAGGAACCTCTTAACGCCATGCTGGGCTAGGCTCTCTATGGTGTCCATGAGGATTGAGAGCAGTGTCTCCTCGCTGAAGGTTATGGTGCCCTTGAAGCCCATATGGTGGGGCGAGTATCCAGGCCAGCATGGGTGGACGCAGACGCTGTTGGTCCTCTTAGCAACCTCATGGATGAGGGCCCTTACATATAATGAGTCCATCCCCAGCGGCAGATGGGGGCCATGCTGCTCTATCGAGCCTATCCCAATTATCACCACGGGCTCGGGCTCGTTCTCAAGCCAGTCCTCGAAGTCGGGCCTTGTGAGCTCTTGTATCCAGAACCTCTTAAGCTTACCCTTCTCGGACAAGGTCTTAACCCCTTGAATACACCCTGATTAGGTATATCAAGCTATTGAAACATCGAATCTCCGATTCACCCTCCCCAGGATAGGTCACTTATAACTCGGTTCTAGAGGGTTTATGGGGGATAGACATCGAAAGAGATCTCAAGGAGCCCCTTCGAAGGCCTATACCTGACCTTAACCAGCCTGATACATCCTACCTCCCCTGTAGATCTGGTGTGTTTCTCCTTACATGCATTCACATTCCAGTCTTTTATATAGAGGATTTTCAACCTCTTGACTGAGAATGGTACAGGGAAGAGGTCGTAAATAGCGTCTCCAAACCTCTCCTCAGCCTCAGCTCTATCCATCTCCAGCTCCTCTACTGGAGCATCCTCCATGATCTTCCTGTTAGCCTCCTCCTCCACAAGCGCCATCTCGCCATCCGTCGGCTTCCTTTCAACCTGTACTGTCAGCCTCCCATGGGAGCCCTCAACATAAACCCCAGCGGTCCACTTTGCCCCGAGAACCCTCTGGACCGCACCCTTCAAGACGTGAAGGGCCGTATGGGTTCTCACCTCTATGGACATGGGAACCACCTAGGCGTAATGCCTCGTATTGGGAGGCTGAATGGGATCCCTGCGGATTCAACATATTTCCGCAGCCTTAAGGAGGCCTTCATCGCTTCAATGATCTCGCCGTCGGCTATATATACCTGGGTCTCACCAGAACGGCGGGGCTCGTGAAAGCTCTGCTTAGCGACTCGACCCGGCTGATTCTTTAACATGTCGGCGGGGCTTCTAGGTATGTGTGGCAACATCCTCTGCGTTCGAGTACATCTTCTCTCCGAACATGATATCAGGAAATTGGATCATAATTAA
>JAGTQJ010000061.1:0-8889 GCA_018396515.1 Candidatus Bathyarchaeota archaeon
CTATTAATGGAGATAGCTGGAGGCCTGTTACTAGCGCTATTAATATCCCTCATCGCTGGAGGGAGAAGGGGTAGGGGGGAGAGGGCTGTTGGAGTTGTGGATCTATCAAAGATAACATTAGAGGCTAGGGGGAGGCTCCTCCCAACTGGTCGGGAGGCGGGACTGGGATCGGGCTCCGGCTCGGCTAAGGTAACCTATGGTATGGGTCCAGCATCCAATCCAGAGTACGGAGCCAAGATCCTGAGCTCCATGGAGACCCTTAGGAAGGTTCCATCGGGGGTTAAGCCATGGAGGAGCAAGACCCGTGGGGGAGCTGCATCATCTGGGGGCAGGAGATCCAGGGCTGTCTCATCCCTCCTACGGGGAAGATATGCCTGGTATACTATACCAAAGGGAAAGCCAAGGGATATCGCCCTGATTCCGACCCTGATGGCCGCGGCCCAACATCAGCAGCTCGGCCAGCCCAGGGCTAAGAGGATCTCCATAAGGCCGGAGGACCTGAGGGTTAAGGTGAGAGAGTATCATGCCCCATACTCCATAGTCCTCCTCGTAGACATGAGCCTCTCGATGATAGATTCTATGGAGGGGCTGGTCCAGGCCATCTACAGCTTCCATAGGGAGGTCTACAGGAGGAGGGATAGGGTGGGGCTCGTGGTCTTCAAGGGTTCAAGGGCCTTCACACTCCAGCACCCGACCTCAAACCTGGAGCTGGTGGTGAAGAAGCTGAGGGAGGTTGGAGCAAGCGACTTCACCCCAATGGCCGCGGGCCTCCTCGAGGCCTGGAAGGTGTTGAAGAGGGAGAAGTTGAGGAATCGAGATGCCATCCCCACCCTCATAGTCGTCTCCGACGGAATCGTGAATGTCCCCCTCGATCCACCCATCTCCCCCCTCACCAGGAGGAGGTACACGAGCGAGGCTCAAGCCGACTGCTTCGACGTGGCCCGCCTCCTAGTGAAGGAGGGGTTCAAGGTTCACATCGTCAACACGAAGCACACTGAAGGGGAGCAACCCCCCTCACTGGATGAGAGGTGGAGGCTCCGGCTAACCCCAACCCAGTTCCTGATGGAGCTAGCCATAGCCTCAAAGGGGGAGTACCATAACATGACCCTAACCCCGAGGCCTTGATCGGAAAACCCGATAACCGAGATTCAATGAAGATGATGAGAGCTAACAGGATTCATTATACTCATGAGAAAGGAAGACGTATTTCACTGGTCTCTCCAGCCTTCAAAGAGGGCGACCTGAGGGCAAGGTTTAAATCGAGATTCGCATGCGTTAATTGGAAGGCGCCGGGGGAGCTGGGGAAACCCGGCTGAGAGGACGGCTGGGGCGCCGTCGACCCCTAGAACCTGATCCGGGTAATGCCGGCGGAGGGAGGCGCGCCACATAAAGCTCCTAAGGCCCCCTCAACACCTGCCTCCCCAGTTCTCCCGAAGCCCATGGAGAATAAGGGGAGAGAAGGATAGGTTTGGAAAGGATCAAGGGCCTAGAAAGGGTGCCCGTGGCGATCACAATAGCCGGGAGCGACTCGGGAGGTGGAGCAGGTATCCAAGCCGACCTCAAGACCTTCGCAGCCTTGGGGGTCCACGGAACCACTGCTATAACCTCTGTGACTGCTCAGAACACATACTCGGTCAAGGGCGTCCAAGACCTCGACCCGGAGATGGTGAGGCTGCAGATAAGGGCTGTGGCTGAGGATATAGGCATAGACGCGGGCAAGACGGGGATGCTCCACACGGAGGAGATAATCAAGGCGGTCTCTGAGGAGGCCTCTGGACTGGGCTTCCCCCTCGTCGTGGATCCGGTGATGGTGGCGAAGTCCGGGGCCCCCCTACTCAAGCCTGAGGCGGTTGAGGCTCTGAAGAGGCATCTCCTCCCAAGGGCCTCTGTGGTCACACCAAACAGGTTCGAGGCGGAGAGGCTGGCCGAGATGGAGATCAGGAATATTGAGGAGGCAAAGAAGGCCGCCTTAAAGATCTCCAGCCTCGGACCCAAGTCCGTCGTTGTGAAAGGAGGCCACCTCGAGGGGGGGGAGGCCATAGACATCCTATTCTACAATGGGGAGTTCAGACTCCTAAAGGCCCCGAGGCACGAGGTTAAGACGACCCACGGGACAGGCTGCTGCTTCTCTGCGGCGATTGCCGCAGGTCTAGCAAAGGGGCTGAAGATACCCGATGCTGTAGAGGATGCGAAGAGGCTGGTCACCCTAGCCATAAAGTACGGCCTAGATATAGGGAAAGGGCATGGGCCAGTCAATCCCATGGCCCACCTCTACCGGGAAGCCTCGAGGCACAGGGTCTTATCATGCGTGGATGAGGCTAGAGCCCTTCTCGAAGCCTCCCAAGACGTCTCTAAGGTTGTGCCCGAGGTTGGGATGAACATTGCCATGGCGATCCCCCATCCCGAGGGGCCTGAGGATGTGGCAGCCTTGCCTGGGAGGATAGTCAGGGTTCTAGATGGGGTTAGAGCGGTCATGCCCCCGAGGTTTGGTGCATCCTCCCACCTGGCAAGATACATCTTGGAGATCTCGAGATACGATCCCTCGAGGTTGGCAGCACTCAACATGAGATTCTCGGAGGAGGTGTTGAGGAGATTAGAGGAGAGGGGCCTAACGGCATCCTACTATGAGAGGGGGAGGGAGCCCGATGACATCAAGAGGAGGGAGGGGATGACCATACCTTGGGGTGTGAGGGAGGCGGTTAAGAGGCTGGGGAAAGCACCGGACATCATCTATCACAGGGGGGATGTGGGGAAGGAGCCAATGATAGTCCTCCTTGGTAGGGATGTAAGGGAGCTAGCCAGAATAGTGGTAGAGGTGGCTGGGGAGGTGCCCTCAGGTTGAACCCCAGCTCTTTGAGGCTTAGGAAGATAGGGCTGGTCGCTGTATTCTCAGCCCTGGGAGTCGTCATAGCTCCATTCCTTTGGTTCCCCTTCCTGGGGACAAAGGCCTATCCCGGGCAGCACATGATCAACTCTATACTTGGTGTACTACTAGGCCCCTTATGGGCTGCTGCGGCCGCCGTTATAATAGGGCTGATAAGGAACGCCCTGGGAATCGGAACTATCTACGCCTTCCCGGGAGGCATACCCGGAGGCCTGGTCGTGGGAGCTGTACACTGGGCCCTCAGGAGGCTGAGGAGGGGGAGGCTCCCCCTAGCCTCCGCCTTATTCGAGCCCGTTGGAACCGTTTTAATAGGGGCCACCCTCTCACTCTTCCTAGTCGCGCCATGGATAGGGGATCCAAGGCTTCTCTCCCAGCTTGAGAAGGGGCCCTTAACCGCCCTCATCCTCCTCTGGTCTGGATGGGCTCTAAGCTCGGTATCGGGGAGCCTCATAGGATTCATGATCCTGCTGGCACTAGATAGGATAGGGATAAACAGGGAGGCCCTATTCAGGGAAACCCTTCCCTCGGAAAAACTAGAATCAAAGAAAAGGAATGGGCTGGTTATGAAGCTAGATAAATCTGAATATAAAAACATTTAGGTAGGAGAAAAATAGATGGGGAACTCGATTCCCTTGTAAACGGGGTATACTAGGGCTAAGCCGTCTCTACGGTTATGTCTAGGACATCGCCCTTCTTTATGTTCTCTGCAGCCTTGACCTTCTTCGAGAAGTCACCTATTTTGACGAGAAGCCAGAGGTTTGTCTTCTCACCCTTCTTCTTAGTGGTATCAGCCGTGGCTTCAAGGCTTCCGAGCTTTGACACCGAGACCTTGAGCTTCGTCTTGTCCCTCTCCACATCGGATTCCAGGGTGAACTCCTTTCTCCTCTCCGTGTATGTGAAGAGGTCGCTGAGGCTCGCCTCAGTTCCAGCGCTGACGTCCTTGTCCGATGTCAAGCTCACCTTTCCGACCACGGGCATCCTGACCACCAGAGGGTGGCAATAAACCCCAATTTATAAACCTTTCGTGAGAAAGCCCATTTTTCTAGGTTAAAAGGCTGACCAGAACCCTATGAATGGTCTAGAAGACTGACAGAACTCTTTCGCCTATTAAAAGAGGTCATTCACTTTCATAAGAACTTGATATTCAAATTTACCCATCTATCTGGTTCTCGGTTAGCTTACTATTTTGTATTATTGTAGATTATGTAGAATATGTATTCGAGTCCATTTTTGTGTGTAGTATTGGTCTTGCGAGGATTTCTGCTATGGGTTTTTCAGGATTTTTATTAGTAGCCTGTGCTTAACGTGTAGGAACGCTGATATTACAAGGGCTATTGTCCTGAGCATTTATATTCCCCAGATTATGCCGTAGTTGTTGATGTCGTCGCAAATGTTTTTAACTGTAGTTGCCGTTAGTGGTTAGTTCTTTTTCGCTCCATTCGATGGCTTCACCGATGATTTGGAGGCCTTCTTCGCCCTTCTTCTTCCAACATATACATATTTTAAATCCTTTGTATAGGAGTAACGCTATTTAGGAAGAGGCAGTGCCGATGTGTTATCCAAACAATGATGCGGCCGCCGGGATTCGAACCCGGGACCTTCTGCGTGGCAGGCAGACATCTTAACCAGGCTAGACCACGGCCGCCCAGCTTTAAATGCCTCTAGGGATGATATTAATTTTGTTCCCCATGAGATCGGGGCTAAATCTCTTTTGAATCGGTTGGAGGCTTACCTTATATCACTCCTCTATTCAAGGTATTCTTGAGATTGAGATGTGTGAGTTCAAGGTCTTTCTGGAGGGGGAGAAGGTCATGGAGGATGTGATATTCGCCAGATCTGAGGGGAACAATGTTGTGCTGAGGGATGTCGTGGGTGAGACTGCCATGTTTGAAGATGTGAAGATCTTGGAGGTTGATGTCACCGCTACAAGGCTTATCCTTCAACGTCTCCAGCAGGGATGCCCAGCTCACTGAAGCCTATCTCGCCCTTCAGGTACCTGCATATTAAAGGGGGGAGGGCATCGATCCTCTGCCTGACCTGCCTCCAGCTGTCCCTATCCCGGAGGGTCACGGTTCCATCCTCCAAGGTCTGGTAGTCCACGGTCAGGGCTAGGGGGGTTCCAGCCTCATCTGAGCGGGCATATCTCCTCCCTATGGAGCCCCTTTCGTCGTACTCAACGAAAAGACCAGCGTCCATTAGAATTCTTTGAACCTCTCTTGCCCTCTCTGGAAGCCCATCCTTAGCTACGAGGGGGAGAACCGAGATGTTTATAGGAGAGATTGAGCGGGGGAAGGCCAGTATATTCCTCCCTTCCATGGTCCTGAAGGATGTCTCTAAAGCCACATAGACTAGTCGGTCTAGGCCGAAGCTGGGCTCAACGACGTGGGGGATAAACCTCGATCCATCGCTCCTGAGCAAGGTCATATCGACGCCTGAGTGCCTCTGGTGGGCGGATAGGTCATAGTCCGTCCTATAGGCGTGCCCGGCCACCTCAACCCAGCCCCAGTTTTCAAGGTAGATCTCATGGTCGAAGGTCTGGACAGAGTAATGGGCCCTCTCCTCGGGTAGGTGCCCCCTGAAACGCTGCCTCTCCTCCGGGACCCCCAGCATCGTGATGAACTCTTTTGAGACGCCCATGAAGTACGCCTGCCACTCTGCCTTGATCAGGCCCTTCGAGCTGGCTTCCCCTAAGGTGATCCTAACCGGTTTTCTCTCCCCCCTCTCCTGCATCTCCTCCGTCAGTATCGCCACTTCTTCCTCCTTAACCCTATCGAACCATGGGCATGAGGGGTTTTGAGGATCGAAGAACAGCTCCACCTCCATTATAGTGAACTCCCTAAGCCTGAATAGCCCTCGACGGGGGGCTATCTCATTTCTGAGAACCTTTCCCACCTGGGCTAGGCCTAGGGGGAGGGCTCCCCGCGCCTGCTGGATGCATCTGCGGAAGTTTAGGAACATCCCCTGGGCCGCCTCAGGCCTCGCGTATCCCACCTCCTCCCCTTTAGCCCCTATTTTCGTCTGGAACATTGTTAGGAAGGTCGCCGGCGCTTTCAGCTCAGCGTCGCAGTTGGGGCATCTAACCTTCCCCTCCCCTACAAGCCTCTCGATCTCCCTCCCGTCTATGCTCTGGGCTGGGATTCCTAGTTGCTCCTCGATGAGGTGATCTGCTCTGCCGACCCTCCCACATCTAGCGCATTCTAAAACATACTCTCTAAAGTGGGTTAGATGGCCCGAGGCCTCAAATACCCTTGAGGGGTTTATTATGGGATCTTCGATCTCATAGAATCCGTGGCGTCTGACGAAGATCTCTCTCCAGAGCTCCTCTATATTTCTCTTGAGCCTCGTTCCGAGGTTCCCATAGGTGTAGAATCCCCCTACGCCGCCGTATATCTCGAAAGAGGGCCAGAAGAAGCCCCTCCTAGAGGCTATCTCAAGGACCTTCTCGTACGCTTCTCCCATACCCCACAGCCTAAATGCTTATCGAGGTTGGAGATATAAAGCTGTCAATCCGATGAGCGTTAACCGAAAAGATGTAGGAAAGTGCGGGGAGGCCAACGAATCCGATTTTAAATTGGTATCTGTGGGCTGTGATCCTTTGAATGTTAACTGGAATCCTGCTTCGATTCTACCGGGGGCCGGAACTTGTAGCCATACTCTATTATGCCGGATGTTCCATCCTCCCTAATCTTACGGAATGTGGCCTCCACCATCATTCCAGCTTTAACCTCTTCCGGCTCTACATCCACGATCTGGGAGAGTATTCTGACCCCATCCTCGAGTTCCACCAGGGCAACCACATACGGCGCGAACCTCTCGTAGTCTTTGGGAGGGTTCCTAATCACAGTCCAAGATACTATTCTGCCCCTCTCGCTGAGCTGATGCTCCTCAAGCTCTTTTGACCCGCATCTTGTGCAGATAGCTCTCCTTGGGTAGTAGAGGGCCCCGCATCTCATGCACCTCTTCCCTATGAGCCTGTATCTATACTTGCTCTCCCTCCAGTACCTCGGCACACTCAAACTAATGCCTCCTCAGGATGGTTATAGCGCATGTCGATCCTAACCCCCCGAGGCTTTGCGCCAGGCCGAACTCTGGTTTGTCCACCTGGCATCTTCCAGCCTCTCCCTCGAGCTGCATGGCGATCTCCACGATCTGGTAGAGGCCTGTTGCCCCCACCGGGTTACCCCTGGCCTTTAGCCCCCCGAAGGTATTTACATGGGGTTTCCCACCCGCGGCCGGCTCCTGACCTGTAAATAGGGTGGCCCCCTTACCCTTCTCAGCGAACCCCATATCCTCTAGAGATATTATCCCTGTGATCGTGGTCTCATCGTGGATCTCCACCACATCCACATCTCTCCTTGAGATGCCCGCCATCCTGAAGGCCTTCTCGGAAGCTCTCTTCACGGCTTCAAAGGTCACGATGTCGGGCCTCTCGGTTATGTGGGTGAGATCAGTGGAGAGGGAGTAGGCCGCTACCTCAACCTCCCCATCAACCCCCTTGGAGGGTTGGATTATGACGGCTGCCGCTCCGTCCCCCGTACCTGAGCACTCGAGGATGTGGAGGGGGTCAGCCTCCATGGGTGAGGATAGTATCCTCTCAAGGCTCAGCTTGAATGGGTACATGGCGTGGGGACACCCCTCAGCGTGTTCATGGCACCTGACGGCGAGCATCGCTATATCCTCCTGCCTCACCCCGAACCTCTCCATATAGTGGCGGTAGATCAACGCGTTGAGGCCGAAGTTGGTTATGCCCGTGTATGCGGTGTATTCTTGATCCTCAGGCATCGATAGGAAGCAGGCTATCTCCTCAGGAGAGGCGTCGCTCACCTTCTCCACGCCGCCAACCAGGACGATGTCGTATAGGCCTGACGCCACCGCCTTAACCCCCTCATGGAAGGCCACCGCGCCGCTGGCTGCCCCGGCCTCCACGGTGAAGGCTGGGGTTCCAGCCTTCCCCAAGGCGTCGGCCATCATCGCCCCTAAGTTGAGCTGCCCCTGGATATATGAGGATCCAGAGTTAGCGACATATACCGCCTCAGGGTCTCCCACACCCGCATCTTCGATGGCTTTCACCGCGGCCTCCACGAAGAGGTCGGCTAGGGATCTCTCCCAGTGCTCCGAGACCTGGGTTAAGCCCACCCCAGCTATGGAGACACTCCTCACCTGAGGATCTTCCCCCTGAGCTTTATGTAGGTCGCGTAGTCGATGTACCGCTTCCGGCCTATGAATAGGGAGACTGGCGGGTCTCGGTTAAGGCCTTCAGCCTTGTCCTCAACCACGAAGCTGAAAGCGTCGCTCCCCGCTCCAGAACCATAAGAGACGACGAGGATCCTATCCCCACACCTGGCCTGGTCGAGGGTAGCTGCCAGGCCTATAGGGGTTGAACCGGCATAGGTATTCCCCACGTGTTGGACGACTAGGCCGGGCTTTATGGCATCCATCCCGAAGCCCAGCATCCTAGCAACTCTTATAGGAAATTTCACATTCGGCTGGTGGAAGACGGCGTACTTGAAGTCGTTGGGCCCGTAGCCAAGCTCGGCCATCAGCCCCCTTGCAGCCTCTATGATGTGTTTGAAGTATGCAGGCTCCCCCGTGAATCTATTGCCATGCCTAGGGTAAATCTCGTGGGCTCTCCTCCAGAAGTCAGGGGTATCCGTTACATAGGAGTAGGATCCCTCGAGGTAGGCTAAGGTCTTCTCCGACCGGGGTCCGAATATGAAGGCCGCACCTCCGCAGGCGACGGTGTACTCCAATGGGTCTGCAGGCCGGCCCTGGGCCGTGTCCGCCCCTATGGCCATGGCATACTTCACCATCCCGCTTGAGACGAGGGCCACACATGTCTGGAAGGCCTCAGTTCCGGCCTTACATGCGAACTCATAGTCGGCTGCGGCCACCTGGGGCGATGCCCCTATCGCCTCGGCCACGATGGTCCCGCAGGGCTTCACAGCATAGGGCTTGGACTCGGTCCCCACGTATATGGCTCCCAGCTCCTTCGGGTGTATGTTCGC
>JAGTQJ010000061.1:8940-9061 GCA_018396515.1 Candidatus Bathyarchaeota archaeon
ATCCAAAGCTGAGACGGCCTTCTCCTCTATCGGTGGCTCCCCTCCCCATAATCGGCATATCTCGGTCGTTCTGAGCCTCCCCATCGGGATGTAAGCTCCATATCCAACGATGCCTACAGGT
>JAGTQJ010000062.1 GCA_018396515.1 Candidatus Bathyarchaeota archaeon
GCCAACGATAGGCGAATCACCAGTCGACGTGGGCCTCCTAAGGCCCGACCTGATGGTCTTCGACGTCATCTATAACCCCCCAAAAACCAAGCTCCTAAAGGAGGCGGAGGCCATTGGGGCGAGAACCCTGAACGGGCTGGATATGCTCATCTACCAGGGCGCTGAGGCCTTCAGGCTCTGGACTGGGAGGGAGGCACCTATCCCTGTGATGAGGAGGGCTGTCGAGGAGGCCCTGGGGATCCGAACATGAACCTAGCCCTTGTGGGATTTATGGGGGTTGGTAAGACCGAGGTGGGCAGGATCCTCGCCGAGAGATTGGGCCTAACCTTCATAGACCTGGACTCCGAGGTTGAGAGGCTTGCCGGGAAGCCCATACCCTCCATATTCGAGGAGGATGGGGAGCCGGTATTCAGGATGCTAGAGAAGAGGTTAACCAGGGAGTTCTCAGCCCTAGATGGGCAGGTGATCTCCTGTGGAGGGGGGACCATCCTGGATCCCGATAACCTGAGGAGCCTGAGGATGAACTCCCTCATCATACTCCTCACCGCGAGGCTCGACTCCATCATCGAGAGGCTTAGGGGCGAGGGGGATTCCAGGCCCCTTCTAAGGGCTGGGGACAAGCTGGAGCGGATCAGAGCCCTATACCTCCAGAGGATGGATATCTATCAGGCCTCGGCCGACATAACCATTGACACCTCCGATATGACTCCGGAGCAGGTGGCAACGGAGATCATAAGGCATCTGGGGGCTGATACATGAAGATCTCCATCAGCGGGGGGGCTGTGGAAGGCAGGGTGAAGGCTCCACCCTCCAAGAGCTATACCCATAGGGCCCTCTTCCTATCCGCCCTCGCCGATGGGAAGAGCAGCATCATCTCCCCCCCTTCGATCCGACGACACCCAGGCCACAAGGGAGATCCTCGGGATGCTCGGAGCATCGATAGAGGAGGATGGAGACCTCTGGGAGGTGTATGGAGGCCCCCTCCAGCCCCCAAGCTCAGAACTCTACTGCAGGGGATCCGCGACGACCCTGAGGCTGGGATCAGCCGTCTGCTCCCTGATAGAGGGTGAGAGCAGGCTGACAGGGAACCCCTTCCTGCTCCGAAGGCCTGTAGGCCCCCTTGTGGAGGGGCTGAGGCAGATGGGGGTGGATTGCTCAGATACAGGGGGCCTTCCACCAGTAAGGGTGAGGGGAGGGAGGCCCAGAGGCCGGGAGGTCCTATTGAGGGGGGACATCAGCTCCCAGTTCGTCTCCGCCATCCTCCTAATAGCCCCCCTTGCAGAGGGGCCCACAACGCTTATCCTCACCACGCCCTTAGAGTCCAAACCCTACATCTCCATGACATTGGAGGCCCAGAGGAGGTTCGGGGTCCAAATCCAATCCTCAGAAGATATGAGGATCTTCAAGGTTGAGGAGCAGCTTTACAGGCCGACAGACTTCACCGTTGAGGGGGATTGGTCCTCCGTAGCCTATCTCCTCGCGGCTGGAGCCATAGCTGGGAGGGTAAGGGTTGAGAACATCTCCCCGGAGAGCCTCCAGGCCGACGCAAAGATAACGGGGTTCCTGAGGGAGATGGGGGCCTCCGTGAAGGCCCAGGGCCGCATGGTTGAGGCCGAGACGTCCAGTCTCAGGGGGATAGAGGTGGATGTCTCCGACTGCCCCGACATCTTCCCAGTCTTGGCCATCCTATGCGCCGTGGCGGATGGTGTGAGCACCATCCGAGGCTTGAGACGCCTCGAGTACAAGGAGTCGAACAGGGTGGAGGCGATGATGGATGGCCTCAAAACCATGGGGATAGAAGCCCTGAGGAGGGGCGACGAGCTCCTGGTTGTAGGGGGAAGACCCAGAGGCGGAGTTATAGATCCGAGGGGGGACCACCGAATAGCGATGGCCTTCTCCATCCTCGGACTGGCGGCTGAGGGAGAGACAATCATCCAGGACGCGGGCTGCGTCTCTAAATCCTACCCCCTCTTCTGGGAGGAGATGGAGAAGCTGGGGATGCCGATTAGGAGGACCTGAATTGAGCAACAGTCTGGGCCTCCTATTCAGGATAACCAGCTTCGGGGAGAGCCATGGGAGGTGCATGGGAGTGGTGGTGGACGGATGCCCGGCCGGGCTAAGGGTTAGGGTAGAGGACATACAGGCGGAGCTGGATAGGAGGAGGCCGAATCAGGGCCAAATCACGACGGGTAGGGCTGAGGAAGACCGCCTGGAGATCCTCTCAGGCATCTTCAGAGGCTTCACCACGGGCGCCCCGATATGCATGATGGTCTGGAACAGGGCTGCAGACCCCTCGAGATATGAGGCTTACAGGTGGAGGCCTAGGCCAGGCCACGCCGACTACCCCGCCCACGTGAAGTATGGAGGCTTCAACGACCACAGGGGAGGGGGGAGATTCTCAGGCAGGGTGACGGTTGGATACGTCATGGCTGGAGCTCTAGCCAAACTAATCCTCCACCAGCAGCTTGGCTTGGAGGTCCTAGCATATACGAGAGAGATAGGGGGGATAAGGGCGAGGAGGTTGACCATCGAGGAGATAAGGAGAAACAGGGAGAAAAGCCCTGTGAGGTGCCCAGACCTAGAGGCATCTAGGAGGATGGAGGCCGAGATCATGAGAGCCTCGGCCGAGGGAGACAGCCTGGGCGGCGTCGTGGAGTGCATCGCCGAGAACCTTCCCATAGGGCTGGGAGAACCGGTATTCGACACATTAGAGGGGGAGATCTCAAAAGCCCTCTACTCCATACCCGGAGTTAAGGCCGTGGAGTTCGGCCTGGGCCTCGAGGCCTCCAGGGTCCGGGGCTCCGAGAATAACGATGAGTACAGGCTCTCCGGCGGAAGGATCACCTGCACCACGAATAATGCCGGTGGGATCCTGGGAGGGATGAGCAACGGGATGCCGGTGATATGCAGGGCGGCCTTCAAACCCACACCCTCCATAAGGAAACCCCAGAGGACCGTGGATCTCTCCATGATGGAGGAGGCCACCCTGATGGTGAAGGGCCTCCACGACCCATGCATAGTCCCGAGGGCGGTTCCAGTTGTCGAGGCGATGGTGGCAGTAGTCTTGGTTGATCATACCATGAGAAGCGGCCTCATACCGAGGGTTTTGGAGGCGGGGAGAAACGGTCTCTGATGAGTTAGAGAAGCTCAGGTTAGAGATAGACAAGCTCAACGAGGAGATATTGAAGAAGCTGGCGGAGAGGGTATCCCTCTCCATGAGGATTGGAGAGATCAAGAGGAGATCTGGGAGGCCCATAGAGGACCAGGAGAGGGAGGGGAAGGTGATCAAGGCTATAGCGGAGCTGGCTAGGAGACACGGGATCGACGAGGAAGGTGTGATAAGGGTCTTCAAAGAGATAATCAGGCTCTGCAGAGAGGCCCAGATGAAGGGTTGAAACATGAGGATAGCCTTCCAAGGAGAGAGGGGAGCATACAGCGAGGAGGCCATCATAAACCACTTCGGATGGGAGGCCGAGCCCATCCCCAAGCCGAGCCTTAAAGACGCCTTCAGATCCGTTGAGATGGGTGAGGCCGAGTACGGCCTTGTGCCTGCTGAGAACACCCTAGAGGGGAGTGTCACCCAGACCTATGACCTCCTCCTCGAATCGGAGCTCAAGATCCGGGGTGAGGCCATCCTCAGGATAGTCCACTGCCTGATGGCCAACCCAGGCGTCACATTGAAAGATATTAGAAGGGTATACTCCCACCCCCAAGCCCTCAGGCAGTGTAGCCACTTCATAGAGAGGAACCGCTTAGAGGAGGTCCCCATGTACGACACTGCCGGAAGCGCAAAGATGATAAAGGAGGCCAACCTGAGAGACGCCGCGGCCATAGCGAGCAGAAGGGCTGCGGAGATATATGGGCTGAACATCCTCTCAGAGCATATAGAATCCAACCCGGAGAACTACACCCGCTTCCTCATCATAGGCCCCGAAGACTATCCACTCACTAGACGGGATAAGACTACCATAGCCTTCAAAATAGAGCATGCTCCAGGAACCCTTTTCAGAGCCCTTAAAGCCTTCGCAAAGCGAGGGTTGAACCTGACGAAGATAGAGTCGAGGCCCATACCCGGTAGGCCCTGGGAGTACACCTTCTACCTGGACCTCGAGGGCCACAGGGAGGACCAACTAGTGAAGCTCGCGCTCAAAGAACTCGAAAAGGCATCCCTCTACATCAAGATCCTCGGATCATATCCCAGAGCATAGAGAATCAATTTGCTATATACAAGAGCATCTAAAATCAGGGGTATTAAAGATCCCCGCACCATATCCCAAACCGCGATCGAGGCCTCGGCCTAGCCGATCCTCAGGAAGATTTTAATCCTCATAAGTATCTCTACCCATTGGCGGGGGTTCCCGAGGGGCCAAAGGGGGCAGGCTTAGGTGGATGTCCCGTGAGTGTTTGAGACATCCTAAGAGACCTGCTGGATGAGTCCTGCGTGGGTTCGAATCCCACCCCCCGCACCATCATAGAAACGACATTTTATTCGCTCTTTTGGATACCAATAAGCTTAATCTCAGCCCGGAATAGGATAAATGATGAGTATATAGAATAGAATTTGAACCCTTGATTCTATAGGTTTAATAAATTCGCCTTCATAAAGCGAGCCTTCCTCAGCGCTTTTCAGCGATTTTTCAAATGCCGTAGAAACATAAGAAGATATGAACTTCTATTAAAAGTCTTTCCGGAACCTACTGGCCCATCGAGATTATGCCACGACCCCCATCCATATTTACGTCAAAAGGATGCATAAGAGGGTTTGAACGAGGTATAAACCTAACCCCCCGCACCAGGTTTAAATTTAGCAATGTTGTTGACTATCGCTTTTCTAAAGCTGAGTATCGGCCACCCCAATTCGATGGGTAACTGTAGGGGTTATATCATGATTTAGGATTTAAACTCCTTTAAGAGTTCTCATACCTGATTTTCTGTTTGGAGCGCAATGCTTAAATAATAACCATTTTAAGAGATGTATGATTCGAAGAGGCCACTTAGATGAAAAACCCGGATGGAATTAGCCTTAACCTATGTCTATTCTTCTTAGTTGCATTTATCTTTTCGTGGTTGTTTTGGGTTCCTCAAGCTTTGGTTTCATTAGGTTTATTATCTATTCCCTCATTTTTTGTTGACTTCCTATTTAGCCCTTTTAACCCAGCTGCTTTTGGTCCATCTATCTCTGCATTTTTTCTAACCTATCTTTATATGGGAAGAAGAGGAGTAGTCAACTTGTTGAAGAGAGGAGTAGATCATAATTTTAGTAAGAAATGGTACATTCCAATTTTCTTCCTTTTCCCCATCATCACGGGCGGCGCTCTCTTGTTGGTAATCCTCGGCGGGGAGGCTTTACCTGAACTATCAGTGTTATCCAACCCCCTCCTTGTCCCGATCGGCTTTGTCTACATATTCTTTCTGGGAGGGCCATTCCAGGAGGAGTGGGGTTGGAGGGGATATGCCCTAGATAGATTGCAGGCAAGATATAATTCTCTACTCTCAAGCCTGATGCTTGGAGTTATATGGGGCGTCTGGCATCTGCCATTATTCTTCATATCTGGGACAATCCAATCTCAAACTCCTATCTGGGGCTTCATGATCTTAATAATCTGCGGGGCAATCCTGTTCACATGGATATATAATAACACGGGTGGTAGCATTCTGGCCGCCATGCTCTTCCACACCATGAACAATCTATCATTCTTCATATTTCCAACGCTCGAGACTAAACTGGGTGGACTTTATCTGCTAATTCTGAATATTGCCACAACTTCAATTGTAACAATCGTATTCGGCCCTAAAACACTAGTCCGTTAAGTGGAGGATTGGCCCCCGAAAGATCTCGTCCTAACTTCAGCTTCATAATTAAAGTTGTAAATAAATGATATCAATAATTTTTTACAATACTTAAAAAGAAGATAGGTTTAACAACTCTCTAAATATTAAGAATCAAATCAACCTCTAACATTATAATTAAGCTTCATCTAAATAGAGATTTTCCTAACTTCATATCCTTTAATATTTAAACTGCAGTGAAGGAATAAGCCTCGTTTTAAAAGATCAAGTAAGGCTTAATTAGATGCATCCAGTAGAATCTGGTGCAAGTCACGAGATACACATCGAGGATTCTCTTTCAGAAGGGTTACTAGACATTAGTTTATTTAATGTTGGATCCTATCGTCGTGACTCGTTTAAAACTGAACAGCTACCCTTAAGATAGAGGCCGTCATCTCGGCTTGCAAAATATATATAAATCATTTAACGTATTAGCATGGCGAAGGTGTAAAAAATTGAAGGAGCGGAAATTTATTGCGATCTTAGCACTAACACTTCTTATATTGCAGTTCTCTCCCGTGGTTTCAGCAGCCCCCTCAGGGGAGATATATTTTCCCGAGGTCGGCGTCTCATCGGCCCATAATGTCCTGGAAACTGGGAGAAATACGACGGTCACGATTTCATTTAAGAACACAGCGGGCGCATCCATAACTGACGTTGCCTCGACAATCCAATACAT
The DNA here is from genome assembly GCA_018396515.1 of Candidatus Bathyarchaeota archaeon. Taxonomy (GTDB): domain Archaea; phylum Thermoproteota; class Bathyarchaeia; order TCS64; family TCS64; genus JAGTRB01. The sequence continues at coordinate 6,509 of JAGTQJ010000062.1, forward strand.
AACGATAGCAGCAGCCAACCTAAACCCAACGCGCACATCCATCAATCATACAGCGCAATGGGAAATTTATGTGGGCACCACATCAAGGGCCTCTGGAACCGTTGTAGCTGGTACAAGTAATGAAAAATACTCGCCATACTCAACAACTACCTCTATCGAGCTGTATACCTGGCAATTAGGTCCTCCTAATGAAACTCTCGTAAACTATACTGACCCAAACCAGTTCAACGATAATCTTAGAATTCTGAGGCCAGGTGAGGTGCTCAACTTCACTGTTACCATTAACTGCCAAGGTGAGGTTGGTGACAGCGTTATTTGGTTCTTCTTCAAGGCATCCGAAGATGATTTCGAGGGGCAAAATTATCCAACATCCATCAATCAGATTAATGATAAGTGTAACCTTTACTACTCAAAGCTTCCCGGGCCTAACGAAACAAGATATTGGCTTCCCCTCCATAACAGCTACGATCCATACGACCAGGTTTTAGGGACTGGGCACTCGTTCATGCAGCATAGTTGGATCCGGGAGCCAACAACCCACGCATTCGCAAAAGGAAACAAGCACGTCCACCAGAAGCAGGTGGAGATACCTCCACAAACGGTTTATACATTCCATATATGTGGCGTGAAATTCCTGGATGTTAATGGGAATGGTGTTTGGGAGATGGGCATAGATCAACCAGTAAACGGGGTTATATTATGGTTATTAGCGAAGACGGGTGACGGAAGGTTTGTGCCAGCCGACGGCGTGAACAGCCCATACCACGGTAAAATAAGCGTTATAGAGGAGCATGGCAATCCGGTGCTGAGCGGCGAGGGGGGAGAGACTCTTCCTGGACACTACTGCTTCAATCTAAATGTCACCGAAACGGGAACATATGAATTCTATATATGGCTTGATGAATCGAGCATAATGGAGAACTATAGAGTTTACCCATCAGTGGAGAATAAAAGTCTAATCATAAACGCTACATTAATAGGTCCAATAACCCTAACAACTGGAGAAAATGAGGTTTCATATAATAACAATTTCGCAAACTATCAGCCGCCGGTCGGTGGAATAATCATTAAGGCGATGGAAAGCAATCCGCCAGCCCCTGGCCCCCATCCAGCTTTCATAATAGCATCAATTGGATTGGCTGGGGCGGCCTTCGCTTACGCCATAACCCAAAAGTTTCGCAGCAAACCACCCCGCTTCTAACCCCTCAACTTTTTATCACAGTAATGCCTTTCTCGGAGCGGCATTCTTAACCCACCGGGGAGAGCTGTTTTAGAGAAGTGAGAACCTGACTTTAATGGTGTTAATTATTGTCTAGAGCAACTTCTCCCTAATTTCCAATTCAATGATTTCGATTGGCTTGTTTGCATCTATAATTATCCATTTATCTATCAAAGCTAGATAGAGAGCTTTCAATCTAACCTTTCTCAGTTCTTCTAGGCTTTCGAACATCTCCAGTCTTCTTCGAGTCCTTATTATCCTTCTATAAGCCTCTTCCGGTTTTACATCGAGGAAGAACATGAACTCCGGTGTTGGCACTGTGATGGCGAAGAAATGGTAGGCTAATCGATGTAGGGGCGCTGGCAGATAGGCAGATCCCATCAGATATCTAACGAAAATTATGTAGTCGTATCTTCGCCATGAAAAAAGCAAGATCGAGCGTATAACATCAAGCAGGTAGAAGAGGGCGGCTGCAAAATGGGCTCTTCTTCCCCTGGCATAAAGGAAACGCCTTGCATTCGAGCCGAAGGGGTTGTCGTTTGATGGGTGGATCCTCAGGAGGATGCTCTTTCCTCTACTTTGAAGAAATCTGTAAAGGATCAGCGCCTGTGTGCTCTTGCCTGAAGCATCCAACCCATCTATCACGATGAATACCATCCCGCTAGAAGCCCCCGGTGAGACGAAGATAGACCAGAACGGTGGAGAGGGGGACCGATAGGTTGTCAAACCCTGAGGGTGAAAACCCCTCTACAATAGATGCAACAACGGCTGAAATAAGATGGGCAAGTGCTTGGTTAGTTATTGATAATGCTGTGTTAAACATTGAGAAGTAAGCCGTACTTATCATTAGACTTGTAAAGGTTACAAGTAACATGGCTGCAGATCCCTCAAGGCTTTTCCTTGATAGGATCTTGTACCTCCTCCTACCCCATCTCTCTCCGACAGCTGAGGCTGCGGCGTCTCCATAAGCCATGGATAGGACCCCTACAGCCATCACATGTGGCTTGGAGGCGAAAAACAAGGCCAAAAGGGTGTAGGATATGGCGTAGAGGAAAAGCCCTAGATGATGGCCCTCCTCGGTTATGTCTCCAAGCTCCCTAAAGCGCCCTGCAACCCCCTTATATGGCGAGTAGGGCGAGACCAGAAA
>JAGTQJ010000063.1:0-8531 GCA_018396515.1 Candidatus Bathyarchaeota archaeon
GACAAGGGATTAATGATCACGTGATCGATATGAGTAAACTTCTTTCAGACAGGATTAGGAGGATGGAGCTTACACCCTACGAGAGGGTTGTAAGGGAGTTCATGGGGATCCAGGGGGCGATCAGCCTCCTGGCAGGGGACCCGGACTTCCCAACCCCCGGGCATATAACCCAAGCCGCCGTTGAGGCCCTAAGGGAGGGGTGGACCAAGTATCCCCCCATACCTGGATACGAGGATCTGAGAAGGGCCGTCGCTGAATACCACGGCAGATACGGGGTTGAATGGAGCGCGAACAACGTCCTCCCAACCCCCGGAAGCAGTCAAGCCTTGTTCCTATGCCTTGAGGCGACCCTGAGGGAGGGGGATGAGGTCATACTGCCAACCCCTACATACCTAGACTATTTCAGGATCCTCAGGTACTTCGGGGCCAGGATAGTTGAGGTTCCCATGGTGGAGGAGGGGTGGAGGCTCGACCTCGAGGGGCTGAAGGAGGCCGTATCAGAGAAGACCAGGATGATAATAGCCTGCAACCCGAACAACCCAACCGGGACAGTTTATACAGAGGAGGAGGCCAAAGGAATAGCCGACATAGCTGTCGACGAGGACCTGCTGGTGGTCTCGGACGAGGTCTACAACGAGTTCCTCTTCGACGGGAGGAGGCACCTGAGCCTCGCCGCCGAGCCCGGGATGAGGGAGAGGACGATGGTCATCCTCAGCTTCTCGAAGACCTTCGCCATAACGGGATGGAGGCTCGGCTTCGTCCTGGCAGATGAGGAGTTCATACGGGGCCTGCAGCGCATACCTATAGGGTTCAGGCCCTCCTCCTTCATCCAGAGAGCGGCCATAGCCGCGCTGAAGGGCCCATGGGACGAGGTAAAAAGGATGGCTGAGGAGTATGACAGGAGGAGGAGATTCATGACCGAGAGGCTCAACGAGATGGAGGGGGTGGAATGCCAGCTCCCCGAGGGAGCCTTCTACGTCTTCCCCAGCTTCAGGGATCTAAACATAAAATCGGTGGAACTTGTGGAGAACCTAGCCAAGAAGGGAAAGATACTAGTTCATCCAGGCCTCGCCTTCGGAGAGGCTGGGGAATACCACATCAGGATACCCCTAGTAAAACCCATCGAAGAGCTTGGAAGGGTTGCAGAGAAACTGGAATCCGTCCTGGGAGAACTCCTAAAGGGAGGAGGGTGAGTTAACTCCTCCCTTTAATGATAAATTCCATATAGAGAGGATTGAAAGTTTCAAGGGATTGGGTCGATCGGTTATTCTTCTTATCCACTCCATCCTGTCCAAGTGGTTTTGACCCCAGCAGAAGCGCTTCGAGTTCTGCGAGCAGTCTTATAGCCCTGTCTATTCTTATAGCCCTGTCTATAAATCACTTCAAGAGTTTCCTTATGGCAGGATGGATAGGATAGATCAGCTTCAGATAATAATTTAACGCTCTCTTGTTTCGGCATCAATTTTCACGCGAAGGATGACCTCCTCGAAGGACAAGATATCGGCTCTACTTCCCTCTTCTTCATCTTAATATCCGCAGAAAGGCCTCGTTATAAAGGAGCCCCGTAAACGGAGCAGACCTTGACATCATCCACGTTTTTAGCCCGACCTAACACAATGAACTATTCCCCTCCTCAACTTTTCCGGTGACACCCTTAAGGCTTTTCCCCGGGGTTGAACAATAGAGCACAGCTAAACAAGATTAATGACCCTTCAAAGCTGGACTCTAACTTAATCCGCCAAAGGATCATCAACCAATCCCATCCTCGGGCTTCTTGCATCCTCGGCTTCGCACATCTTTTTATCCAAGCTGGATAACGAAATGTTGGGTATGATATGAAAGTCTTTGTTGGTAGGATCAGGGTCAAACGCCTCGGCAGGATCGGCAGGATAAAGGTGTCTAGGCTTGGCTGTGAGGCTCAGGCTTAGAGTATCAGTCGGCTCGAGGAGCCGGGAGGTTATCGCCCTACTAAACAGTGGCTATGAAGCCCCCTCCCCACATCTCTTGATCCCCTTAGAGGATGCCGGAGAGCTGGGCCTATGGCCTCCAAGAGGAGCACACGAGATCGAACTTGAAACAGCTGGAGGCCCGCTTAGAGCATGGCTCTACCCCAGAGCCGGCAGGGCCATGATCCTAGCTGAGGACACCGAGTCGAGGGAGGTAGAGGTAGATATAGTCGTCTCTCCGATAGCGGATGAGCCCTTAATAAGCGATATGCTTGCTGAGGAGTTCGGCCTTGCAGTGGAATCCTTCGGCAGAGGCCTATGGAGGTTCAGCTGGGAGCCGAAGGAGAAGGTCAGATTCAGCTTAAAGAGAGTTTAACCTTGAGGCATCTCAGCCCATATAACCGGGAACCGACTGGAAGAGAGCCCACTGATAATGATATCGGAGGCTCAAGTTCTTAGACCCATAGACCCGGATGGGGTCTAGGGGTACACCTCCGGATCCACAAAGGGGGGACTAAAGAGATCATCAAGAGATTGGGGTAGACCTAGCGGGACCAAGTTGGAGGAGGGAATCGACGGGCTGGCATAAATGGTTTTATTGCCAAACGCAACCTAATATCTCGATAAATATGTCGAGTCCGAGGGAGGAGTATTACGGGATACTCGACCTCCTCCAGAGGCATCATGGATGGTTCAGGGAGTCCATACCACTCATAGCCAGCGAAAACGTCCCCAGCCCAGCCGTTAGGGAGGCCCTGACCACGGATTTCGGGAACAGGTATGCCGAGGGATGGGCTGGGGAGAGGGTCTATGCGGGCTGCCGCTACATAGACCTGGTCGAGTTCAAGTGTATGGAGCTTATGAAGAGGCTCTTCAACGCCGAGTTCGTGGATGTCAGGCCCATATCTGGCGTCGTCGCCAACCTCGTCATATACACCGCCTTCACAGATCCCGGGGACGTGATGATGGCCCTCCCAATACCCTGTGGAGGCCACATATCCATGGGGAAGAGGGAGCTGGGAGGCACGGCAGGGGCGGTCCATGGGCTCCAGGTGGAGTATCTCCCCCTAGACTATGAGGAGCTGAACATCGATGTGGAAAGGGCTGAGAAGAGGATGGCGAAGTTGGCAAAGGAGGGGAAGCCCCCAAAACTGGTCCTATTCGGCGGCAGCGTCTTCCCCTTCCCCCACCCCGTGAAGGAGCTGGCGGATCAAATAAAATCCCATGGTGGAACCGTCGCCTATGATGCAGCCCACGTGGCCGGTCTCATAGCCGGCGGTCGCTTCCAGGACCCCCTCAGGGAGGGGGCCGAGGCCGTGAGCCTGAGCACCCATAAGACCTTCTTCGGACCCCAGCACGGCTCAGTCCTCTCCTGGGAGAGGCATGCGGAGAAGATTAAGAGGGCGACGTTTCCGGGTATGGTCAGCAACCACCACCTCCACGCCGTGGCTGGGGTGGCGATCGCCTGCGCCGAACTCCTGGAGTTCGGTAAGGAGTATGCAGACCAGGTAGTTAGGAACGCGAAGGCCCTCGCCCAGGCCCTATATGAGAGGGGCTTCGACGTACTGGCCGAGCATAAGGGGTTCACAGAGTCCCACGTCATCCTAGTTGACATATCCAAGTATGGTGATGGAGGCTCGATAGAGAAGAGGCTTGAGGATGCTAATATAATATTGAACAGGAACCTGCTCCCATGGGATATTAAAAGGGGGAGGAGATACACCGAGCCCGGGGGCATAAGGCTGGGATCCCAAGAGGTGACAAGGCTTGGAATGAGGGAGAGTGAAATGATCGAGATTGCAGAATTCATTAAAAGGGTTGTGATTGATAAAGAGGATGTTGAAAGGGTAAGAAAAGATGTCGCTGAATTTAGAAAACAATATCAAAGGGTTCACTATTGCTTCGAAAACAACACAGAAGCATATGAATACATAAAAATAAGATGAAAATAAAATAGAGGTACGCTCCCCCTTTTATTTAAGGTGAGGATATGCTCATAGTTCAGATCTCAGATATCCATTGCGGCCCCATGTTCAACGGGGATAGCTTCAGAACCGCAGTGGAGGAGATAAACTCCCTATCCCCAGACCTGATAGTGGTGACAGGCGACCTGACCGAGGAGGGGATAAGAGCCCAGTTCCTGAAGGCCGAGGGAGAGCTCAAGGCGTTAAGGGCGGAGAGGGTCATATACATCAGCGGAAACCACGACTACAGGTCGACCGGGTATCTCCTCTTCAGGGAGTTCTTCCCATTCAACCAGGTCACTGAGGCTGGGGATGTGGTCATAGTCGTCCTGAGCAGCGCCCGCCCGGACAGGGATGACGGGGAGGTCGGGCACAGGCAGAACCTCTGGCTGGAGGATACCCTAGCCAAGTACAGGGACTGGATGAAGGTCGTGGCCATCCACCACCACATCATACCTGTCCCAGACACCGGAGCAGACCAGATAACCATCATAGACGCAGGAGACGTCCTCAGAAGCCTAGTCAGGTCCAAGGTTGACCTGGTCCTCTGCGGGCACCGCCACAGGCCTTGGAGGTGGATGATAGAGAATATGCAGGTAGTCCACGCGGGAAGCGTTTCATGCGAGAAGCTCAGGGGATTCTTCCATCACAGTTACAATGTGATAGAGATAAAGGATAAAAAGATAGATGCTAAACTTAAGATTGTTGGGGGAGAATATGTTGACTTTAAAGATGTAATAAATAAAAGAGAACATATAAAGGCTCAGACCTCTTAATCTAAATAAAGAAACAATCCGATATAAAAGTATGTTTAATTTTTAAGATCGCCCCTGCCCTCTTATGAACGAGGGCCGTTGAGCCATTTATATATCAACATGAACGCCCTTTAGGGGCACATGCCCACCAGATCTCTGCCTTTGAGGCTGCCGCCTCCACAACCACCCACCAAGAAGGCTTGAGCCCTTAATTCCTTCCTCTCATAAAAAGTTGGATTCAAGAGCGTATTTAGGTCCGGGAGGCATTCACCTCGCGGTCCACCACCGAGTTCTCGGCAAGACGGCGGAGGATGCGGTTATCGCCGTCTTCCCTCCCGGCCTTCCCGCTTGCCATCGATATTATCATGATTTTAATCCTCAAACTTTAAATCATAAAATTATTGATGGGCGTCGTCTTTTATCTTCAGGCATATCCCGCATTTTCCATTATCCTCTTAACCGAGAGATAGGCTGGGGTATCTGAAGGAAGTTCTAATAGAGATTTTCCTAATAGGACGTACTCCTCAACCTTTTCATCGTAAGAGATTTGGCCGAGGAATTTGAATGGCAGGATTTTTCTAACCTGGGTTTCAAGGCCCTCTGGAAACCTATATCCCCCTATCACATAGAAATTCTGGAATTCTATCTTGACCTCTTTGGCTACGCGGTAGGCACGCTTAACATGGTCGAATGATTTCTTCGAGGGATCTATTATGTCGAAGATGTCATCAACCTTCGAGGTTATCCTCCTGTTGAGATGCTCCAGCCCTGCTGGTGAGTCAACCAAGACATATCTATAGCTCTTCGTCAAGGTTTCCAAGGCCCCTTTAAGGGCCGCGTCTGGAAGGCAGTAGCATCCCTCAATCCATTTGGTCCCCACGGCTATGAAGTCGAAGTCGTCCCCCTCGTACATCCCATATGCCCATATTCTGCTCTCTATCCGCTCTGAGGGTGGTACGCCAACGAGGGTCCCCCCCTCCTCCAGGAAGGTCTCGATTAGGAGGTCCGAGATGGTCTTCTTCCCCTGTTCATAGAGGTCCACCCCCACCATCTCCCCGAGGTTCTGGTCAGGGTCAGAGTCAACTAGGAGCAGGGGTGTTTCACCCCTTTCAATAAGGTACTTCGTCATTAGGGCTGTGAAGCTCGTCTTCCCCGTTCCACCCCGCCCCATAACCACAAGCATCTTCATGGCGCCTTCTCCCCCTCAGAGGCTTTCCCTGAATTTATTGATTTTTGGCCTTTAAAGAATCCACCTTCGTGGGGCCATCAATCTCAGCTTTACCTATGTCTGGCTTGATGGCATCCCTCCGTAAGCTCCTGAAGACGGTCCTCCCTATAGGCCTCGACAACCTCCCTTACATGGCTCGAGTTCGCCCTGAGGACAGCTACCCTCTCCCTCTGGAATATCTCAAGGGCCATTGGGCCCATGCCATAGGTGATGAGGGCGTCCGGCTTCAGCCGCAGGATCCCATTCGGAGGCCTTCCAGCCCCTCCGAAGTGCTCACTGGTATTGGGTATGGAGCTGACCCTGGTGACCTCCCCTTCCTCATCGATTTCTATAACTGTGAAGTAAGGAGCCCTCCCAAAGTGCTCTGACAACCTGGACCCAAGGCCTCGATCATCCATCGTTGGGATAACTACTCTCTCAATCTTCTTATTCAATTCTTTCACCCCCTATTTTCTATATAATCCTTTTAAGCCTCATCATGTGAATCATCTCATCTCTATGTGTTTGCTCTTCATCACCCAATTCCTCACTCCACCCCTCTTTGCCAACCCTGGATCTCATCCTGAGTTCACCCCTTAGATTTTCTTCAATAACCTCCCCAGTGGATCCATGATCCCCGCGAGGGCTCCAATCCCAAGGGGCCTCGAGGGTCTCAGATTCGGCGGATATGAAGATCATCCCTTAGGCGCACCTCATGATGAGGCTTCTCCTATTTGAGCCTCCACCCGCCCGAGGCCGAGGAAGCCCTCTATCCTATCAACTATCTCTGAGAAGGCGACGGCCGCTGGGGAGCCCGGATGGCCAACTATGAAGGGGTTCCCCGTATCAGAGCTCCTGGATATATCTGGGTCTATGGGGATGCTTCCCAGGAACGGTATGTTCAGCTCCTCAGCCATCTCTCTCCCTCCCCCCGGCATGAATATGTCCACCTTAGCCCCGCAGTTCGGGCAGATGAAGCCGCTCATGTTCTCTATTATCCCGATTATCGGAACATCCAGCTGCCTTGAGAAGGACACCGCCTTCTTAACGATCCTCTTCGAGACATCTGAAGGAATGGTCACAATGACCACGCCATCAACCTTCTCTATCAGCTGCATGACGCTGAGGGGCTCATCACCCGTCCCTGGTGGGAGGTCGATTAGGAGGAAGTCGAGCTCTCCCCACATCGTCTCCGATAGGAACTGTTGGATCGCCCTCATCTTAAGGGGCCCGCGCCAGATGACTGGAAACTCGTCCCCAGGCAGGAGGAAATCCATCGATACCACCTTGATCCCTGAGGGGGAAAGGACTGGGAGTATCCCTATGGGGTTGGCCTTGAGGGTCTCCCCCTTCAAGCCGAGCATCTTCGGGACTGTGGGTCCATGGATGTCCGCGTCAAAAATCCCAACAGAGTAACCCTTGTCTGCTAGTGCGACTGCCAGGTTGACGGTGACCGTGGTTTTCCCCACACCCCCCTTCCCGCTTATGACGGCTATCTTATGCTTTATCCTCTCCATCTTCTCCCTGAGCCTCTTTCTCTCCTCCCCCTCCATCATACCTAACCCTCGGTTTCCCAACGGGCGGCTGGCTCAAGTTTAATACAAAAAGAGATATATATGTTTATTGTTTAGAAAATAAACGAATATCCAGATGTTGGATGAGATAGATAGGGGGATAATCTCGGAACTCCAGGAAGACGGGAGGAAGAGCCTAGAGGAGCTGGCGAGAAAGGTAGGTTACACCAGCATGGGCGTAAAGAAGAGGCTGCAGAGGCTCATCCAGAAGGGGGCCATAAGGATCTCGGCCTCTATCAACCCCTTCCTCTACAAGCTCTTCCCAGCGATAGTACTGCTGGAGATGGAGAGCGGGGAGGCGATGAAGAACCTCCTGGAGAGGTTTAAGGACTGCCCCAGGGTGATCCAGATATACAAGACCATCGGCGGCTACAACCTGATCGCCCTGGTCGTCGCGGAGAACCTGGATACTCTTGAGAGCATCTCCATAGAGAAGTGCTCCTTGAGGAGCGGAGCGGGGATAAGGAGGTCCGAGTTCTACCCCATAGGGGATATCCATTTCTCACCATACCTTCATATTAGAGAATATCTAACCCATAAAAATATGAAGATTGCTCCATGCAACGTTGACTGTAAACCTTGTAAAAGATTTGAAGATGGAAAATGTGTTGGATGTCCAGCGACAATTCATTACAGAGGAACACTTTAAGATAATGAGTAGAGGCAAAAATTTAAGATGGAAAGGTAATTAATCTTATAAACTTTTAATTAGAAGATCCACCGTCAAACTGGATCGAGTCAACGACGATCCCATCCTAGAAAAATATTTGTATAAGTTCAATCATCTTGTTAAGATGTCTAGAAGATGGGTTCCACCCTACGCCCTTAACGAGCCTGGGAGACGGGTTCTACTCCTGGGCAACCAGGCCATCGCCAGGGGATTCCTTGAGGGTGGAGGGCAGGTGGCTTCCTCATATCCGGGTACGCCGGCCTCGGAGATCCTCGAGACCATAGCGGACTTCGCTGAGATGTATGGGATATATGCGGAGTGGGCTGACAACGAGCGTGTGGCCTTCGAGGTCTGCTCCGGGGCCGCGATGTGCGGACTGAGGACCATGTGCTCCATGAAGCACATAGGCGTGAAC
>JAGTQJ010000063.1:8572-8735 GCA_018396515.1 Candidatus Bathyarchaeota archaeon
TCCAGGGGGCTTCATCCTTGTCTCAGGTGACGACCCGAGCCAGCACAGCTCCGCCAACGAGCAAGATAACAGGTTCCTGGCCAGGGCGGCCTGCATACCATGCTTCGAGCCCTCAGATCCGGCTGAGGCTAAGGAGATGGCTGTGAAGCTCTTCGAGGTCTCG
>JAGTQJ010000064.1 GCA_018396515.1 Candidatus Bathyarchaeota archaeon
AAGCCTTCTCATCCCGGATGGGGCTAGGATCCTGACCCACTGCAACGCCGGAGCCCTGGCCTTCATAGACTATGGAACAGCCCTGAGCCCCATAAGGCTGGCCCATCAACAGGGGAAGAGGATCCTAGTCTTGGTCGATGAGACTAGGCCGAGGCTCCAAGGGGCCATGCTCACAGCCTGGGAGCTTGAACAGGAAGGCATCCCCCACGTCGTCATAGTGGATAACGCAGCCGGCTATTATATGAGGCGGGGCGAGGTGGATATGGTCATAGTTGGAGCCGACCGCGTCGCTGTCAACGGAGACTTCGCCAACAAGATAGGAACCTATGAGAAGGCGGTCTTGGCCGCCGAGAATGGGATCCCTTTCTACGTCGCAGCCCCAAAGATGACCTTCGATCCAAACTGCATGGATGGAGATCATATAGAGGTGGAGGAGAGGAGCGGGGAAGAGGTGAGATACATATATGGATTGAATGAGATGGGGGAGCTATCGAGGATCCTGATAATGGGTAAGGATACCCCAGTCAGAAACCCTTCCTTCGACATAACCCCTGCAAGGTATGTAACAGGCTTCATAACCGAGAATGGCGTATTGAGGCCCCCATACTCAGAGACTATACCTAGATTCTTGGGGTTAAAGGGTTAAAGTGGGGTCCGCTAACCTTTTTAAACCCAGATCCTCCTTGAGTTGAGGACTTGAAGGTAAGAGTTCTCGTTAAGCCGCTGAACAGGGTGATCGAGGCCGAGAAAGGGGACATATTACTTCAGCTACTGAGAGATGCCGGAATCGGGATAGAGAGCATATGCGGGGGGAAGGGGAAGTGCGGGAAGTGTAAAGTCATCTTAGAGAAGGGAAGCATCGAGAAGGCCTCCGAGGAGCCGGAGATGAAGCTCCTCACAGAGGGAGAGCGGAGACAGGGATATCACCTTGCCTGCATGACGAGGGTCCTCAGCGACTCCACCTTCACAATACCCGTGGAGAGCAGGGTTGAGAGGCCCAAGATCCTACTGGAGGCGGATCTCAGGATCCCCAGCCCAAACCCGGGCTCTAGGAAGTATCTGGCGAGGGTTCAGAGGGTTAGGAGTGCGCTCATCCCCATCGACCACTATAGGCTCCAGCTCGATAATTACAGGGGGCCCCAGCCTATGCTCACAGACGAGGTCTACGATAGGCTTCGAGAATTCGCCCATTTAGAGACCATGACCGCGACCATAACATGGACAGGGGGCTTCCCAGAGGTAGTGAACCTCAAACCGGGGGACGACACCGAATCCAACTATGGCCTAGCCCTCGACGTAGGAACAACCACAGTGGTGGGGGAACTAGTGGAGTTGAACTCTGGGAGGATCATGGCCAGAGCCTCGGAGATGAACAGGCAGATAACCTACGGTGAGGAGCTAGTCACCAGGATAGCGGTGGCTGGAGAGAGGGAGGGCCTCATAAAGCTGCAGAAAGCCGTCGTCGAGACGATAAACATCATCCTGGATAGACTCGCCTCAGAGACGGGCATAGACCCCCGCATGATAAGCGATGTCTGCGTGGGGGGGAACACCGTGATGAACCACCTACTAAACGGGCTTGACCCCACATATCTCGACGAGGCGAACGTGGAGGTCTCAAGAACCCCAATAGTAAGGAAGGCTAAAGTGATAGGGTTGAGGGTGAACCCAGAGGCCTATGTCTACTGCCTACCAAACGTGAGCAGATTCCTCGGCGGAGATGCTGTAGGAGATGTCCTAGCCTCAGGCATGTACGACTCCGATGAGATATCCCTCCTGGTCGACCTCGGGACAAACGGCGAGATCATATTCGGTAACAATAGCTGGCTATTCTCAAGCAGCTGCGCCTCAGGGCCGGCCTTCGAGGGGGGAGGAATAAGATTCGGGATGAGGGGGGCGGAGGGGGGCATAGAGAGGGTGAGGATAGACCCCGACACATATAGGGCCGAGATCTCCGTTATAGGAGAAACCAGACCGAAGGGGATATGCGGATCTGGGATAATAGACCTCGTAGCCTCCCTCTACGACGTAGGCCTCCTAGACTTTGTTGGGAAACTGATCCCGGGCAAGACACCGCTTGTGAGGGAGGGGCCCCATGGCCTGGAGTATGTGGTCGTCCCGGCGGAGGAGACTGCCATAGGCAGGGACATAGTCTTAACCCAACAGGATCTAGACTACATAATGGACTCCAAGGCGGCTGCCTGCGGAGCCATAACAGTCCTCATGAGAAAGCTGAAGCTGAGCATATACGACGTGAAGCACCTCTACCTAGCAGGAGCATTCGGAAACTACGCTGATATTGAGAACGCGACGAGGATAGGGATCTTCCCAGAGCTCCCAAACGCCAAGGTTCACCCCATAGGGAATGGATCCCTCGCCGGAGCCTATGCGACCCTCATGTCGATGGAGATGAGGGAGAAAGCCAAGGAGATAGCTGAGAAGATGGTATACGTAGACCTACTCGTCGACGTGGAGTTCATAGAGGAGTACTCCAACGCCCTCTACATCCCAGGAAACAAGGAGTACTTCCCAAGCCACACAAAGAGATAGCAAACCCCCAGAAGAATTTAAAAACAAAACCTAAAATTTATAACAATCCTATCCTCTCAATTAGATTAGCCCGCCCTAGCTCAATGGTAGAGCATCCGGCTGTAGTTTTCGCCCAATGGGCGAAGGCATCCAGCCATTGAGCAGACACCGGAGGGTTCCCGGTTCAACTCCGGGGGGCGGGACCAACAATTATGAGCCACCTACCCTCTGGAGGGAGGGGCTTCCCATTCTTAGTTTGGATCCTTCATCCCCAGTCACATCTTTAAACTCACGCCTCCGCTCTCACATGATCTCATGGGGGGATCGACCCTATTGTGATTGTGAGGCTTTAGAACAGACATCCGATGGATGCTCCTTTTAAAGTTGCGGCATCCCCCTCTTTTTTGAACATGGCCTGGGTGAATGCCATACCGAGGATCTGCTGAGGAAGAGATGATATTTGATTCCCATTTGGAGGACCCACTTGTCTAGGCACCCACCACAAATCTTCCACGTCTATGCATAGGGGAGCTAGTTATAATGTTGGTTCACCTGACCCTGAAAGGCTTGGGACCATCGATGAATCGATGAGGTATAGGTAAGGTTAATATAGCTGCTTGGATGGATGATCCATCCAGATGAAGCCTCGCCGGGGTAATGCCAGAACGGTCGGCCTCATCGCCATCCTAACGGCAACCTGTGTGGCAACCAACTATCTCATGATAGGCTTTGTTAACGTTAAGTTTATGGATCTGATAGTCTTCTGCTCGGGCTTCAGGTTTGGCTCTCTAATAGGTGGACTTGTGGGTTTCTTGACATGGCTTGTGTATGGGACCATCAACCCCTACGGCTTCTCTTTTCCCATCCTCCTAGCCACATCCATCGGGGAGAGCATGTATGGAATAGTTGGGGGGCTCCTCGGGGGTTTGAAGCTCCCAGAAGGAGGAGTGGGCCGGCTCTGGTTTATGGATGCCAGGTTCGCCTTCATAGGCTTCATCCTCACCTTCATCTACGACCTCTTCACAAACATCGTCACAGGCCTGGTCGTCGGGATGCCTTTAACCGTAGTCCTGCTAGCTGGGATCCCATTTGCCCTCCTCCATGAACTCTCGAACACGGTCTTCTTCTTCGTTGGGGCCTCCCCACTTCTGGTAGCCCTCAGACGCCTGACCTTAGGGGGCTTAGACCCTCCTCACCTTATGAAGGGATGAGGGATGAACGCGAAAAGTGGATGGATGTGGATCGCTGGAGTTCTGCTCTGCACGACTCTAGCAGCCTCATTCTTCGCCTTTAACTATTACAGCCAAGCAGAGGCTTACCGGAGGAGCTACGAGGCCCTCCTTAAGGATCTTGAAAGCCTCACCATCATCGTCGATCTGAAGATAGACTATGGAAATGGAAGCGTCGTTTGGTATAATAACACTCGTCTTCCACTCGATTCCAATCTGCTCAACGCTACCAAGAGGGTGGCCGAAGTCGAATATATAATGGGAGATTATGGAGCCTTTGTAACTCGAATAAACGGGGTTGGAGGGGAGCCAAACCGCTTCTGGCTCTGGTTCTACTTTGACCCTGGAAAGGGGGAGTGGATCTATGGACCGGTTGCCTGCGACAGGTGGCAGCTGACCAATGGCTCCATAGTCGCCTGGATATACACTTCCTTCTAGAGCTGATACGATTATTAAGCCCGACTTTCTTGAGGGGATTATGGGTTTGGGCTTCGAGGCTTTGGAGAGGGTTGCATCCAAGATCTCGGCCGGTAGAGCCCCCGTCTACACCGCAGCCCACGTACTAAAGGCGCTGGAGATCTTGGGATCATCAGAGGGGGTTGGAAGACAGGGGCTGGCCAGGCTGATGGGGCTGGGGGAGGGGGTGGTCAGAACCCTTGTTCGGCGCCTGAGGGGGGAGGGGTTCCTAAAGGTTTCAAGGAAGGGTATGAGGCTCTCAGAGAGGGGGCTGCAAGTCCTAATGGACATCAAGAGCATCATATCCTCCATGGAGCTTCCCGAGACCGAGATAACCATCGGCCCCCACAACCACGCAGTTCTCGTCAAAGGAGCGGCAGAGCTGATCAGGAGTGGAATAGAGCAGCGAGATGTAGCCATAAAGGTCGGCGCTAGGGGGGCGACAACCCTCATATATAGAGGTGGAGGCTTCCAGATGCCCGGTGTAGAGATTAACATCCCAACGGAGATCCAGGTGAGGCTCCTAGAAGGATTTGATGTGGAGGAAGAGGATGTTATCATAATTGGAGCTGGAGAGACCCCCCTAACAGCGGAGATTGGAGCAAAAGCAGCTGCCCTAGACCTCCTCAAGCAAATAAAGCCGGAGCTATAGATTACAGATCCAAGTATATCATGCTATAAAATGAGATCCAGTTATTGCTATAATGGCTGAAGAGGTTTGAGAGAAAGGTCAAATATCGTCGATGTCCTCCTATTCGGGATCACTATGACAGAGAGGAGGTTGCTTAGGTTCGTCGCCCTAGGAGACAGCCTGACTGTTGGATTCCAGCCTCCGGCGTTATATCTACCGGGGAGAGAGGAGTTTCCCTACACGTCGTTCCTAGAGGCCATAGTCTATAGGGAGCTCCCAAGAAAGGGGTTGGATCATCTCGAGGTCTCCTTCATAAATCTTGGCGTCCTAGGCGATACCACCAGGAGGATGCTTCAGAGGCTCCAATCACAGGTTGCTCCACTGAGGCCAGATTGTGTGATCGTCTGGGGAGGCATAAACGACCTATTCTCCCTGGAGGAGCCTGAGGATATCTACTCCAACCTGAGGAGGATTTATGAGATGGCTCTGGAATGTGATATAAAGCCCATAGCCTGCACCCTCACATCGATCCTAGGATATGATGAACTTATACCCAGGATAAAGAGGCTTAACGATCTATTGAGGAGATACTGCAGGGCTCACAGAATACCGATGGCAGATCTCTTCTCAGCCACGGCCGACGATGCTGGGAGGCTCAGGGAGACCTTTTCGAGCGACGGGATTCACCTCTCCCAAGCCGGATACATGAAGGTGGCGAACATCATCTACTACGAGGCGCTTGAGAAGATCCTTGAAGATTACGGAAGGGGAGATAAAGGCCGAATTATGGGGGCCTCCTAGGATGTGTTGGATGAGTATAGATTAAAGACATAGAAGATAGCGTGAGGGAAAGCCCATCAGACATGGAGAACTGACATACTTTATATTATAGAAGGCTCTCCCCTCTTAGGAGGATCGGATGCCGAAGAAGAGGATCAGCAGGGGCAGGTCTAAGGGAGACAAGGGACGGGAGAGCATGGTTCAATGCAGCTACTGCAACGCTCTCGTCCCAAGGGATAAGGCCAAGAAGATCACCAGGTGGACCTCTATAGTGGATCCGAGGCTTATGAAGGAGCTTGAGCAGCAGGGGGTTCGCATATCTAGGGAGAGGACCACCAAATACTTGTGCATAAGCTGCGCCGTCCACAGGGGGGTCGTGAAGGTCAGGGGAAAGGAGGAGAGGATGAGCAAGGCCACTCATAGAAGGTAATTCTACATTTTATCTATCTAAAATTAGATCCTAACCTTCTTATAGAAGTGGAGGACTCTCTGAAGAACCGTTATATGTGAGAGAAGCGCGAGTAGGGCCACCCCCCAGCCTATGGCCTCCCCATTCAGATATGATAATAGGGTGGCAGTAGATAGGATTAGGATCCTCTCAGCCCTCTCCGCTAGGCCCACAGCTCTCATATCTACCCCTGAGGCCTCTGCACGGGACCTCGCATAGCTGACCATCATCGAGCCCACCAACGCTGCTAGGCCCCAAGATAGGCCGCATAAACCCGAGGCTGTTATAGCCCCGAGGACCATGGCATCCGAGTACCTATCGGAAAGGGAGTCCAAGAAGCCTCCCAGGAGCGAGGCCTTTCCGGTTATTCGGGCTAGAACCCCGTCGATCGAGTCCAAGAGGCCCGAGAGGAGCAGCGTTACAGCTGCGA
Organism: Candidatus Bathyarchaeota archaeon; assembly: GCA_018396515.1. Lineage (GTDB taxonomy): Archaea > Thermoproteota > Bathyarchaeia > TCS64 > TCS64 > JAGTRB01. The sequence goes on from JAGTQJ010000064.1 coordinate 6,504, forward strand.
GCAGGAGCATCAGCCTATTAGAGTTCCAGTTGATATAGAACCAGGCTGAGGCGGCTGAGAGGATGAGGCCCATCAGGGTGAGGAGGTTTGGGGTGACACCTATGGCTGTTAGGATGCTGAGCTTAGGGCCGACCCACCTCTCGAACCTCTCCTTGAGATTTCCTGAGACCAACCCACAGGTGAACCTCCGAGCCTCCAAATTAAAGGATGCTTCCTCCCATAAGGGGCGATTAAGCTCCTGAGAAAGAGGCCTTTATCCCCCTCGCAGCTATGACCCCCGTAGCTGCTGCTCCCACTATGCCCCTTGAAACCCCCGCTCCATCCCCAGCAACATAAAGGTTCGGAATGGCCGTCCTGAGCTGATTATCTGTCTCTATGCGCATGGCGTAAAACTTGATCTCGGGAGCATATATCAGCGTCGAGTCCGTGTTCACCCCAGGCGCCACCCTGTCCAGGATCTCCAAGGCCTCCAGTAGGTCCCTGACTATCCTGCTCGGGTAGGCCATGGATATGTCGCCGGGTGTCACATCCCTCAGCGTGGGCTCGACGTAGCTCCTCTCGATCCTCTCCCAAGTCGAGCGCCTGTGCCCCCTCAGGTCTCCAAGCCTCTGGAGGATTGGCCTCCTCCCGCCTAGGGTGTTGGCTAACTGGGCGATCCTCCGCCCATACTCCGTCGTGTTCTCGAGGGGTTCTGTTAGGCTTATTCTCACCAAAAGGGCGAAGTTCGTGTTGGGGCTCCCCTTCTCCCTCATTGAGTGCCCATTCACGCCGAAGACCTCCTCATCGTAGGCTTCCTTGAAGACATAGCCCCTCGGACAGACGCAGAAGGTCCTTGAGAAGTCGTCGTAGCTCGGCGTATGTATATGGAACTTTGGATCCCAGCACCTATACCCCTGAATTATCTCCTCAAAGACCTCATTTGGAACCTCAACCCTCACACCGATATCAAGGGGATTATAGCTCATTCCCACCCCAAGCCTCTTCATGAGATCCACAAGCCAATTCGACCCTATCCGCCCGGGGGCCAGAAGAATGGCGTCGGCGGGGTACACCCCTTCAGCGGTCTCCACACCCCTTATCCTTCCCGATTCGAGAATCAGATCCCTAACCCTAACTCTCAACCTAAACTCGACACCCTTCTCCTCGAGCTTAGACCTCATCCTACCAATTACCAAGGGCAGATGGTCGGAGCCGATGTGGCTCTGCTCTATCCTCACGAACCTCATCCCAGCCTTAATGGCCTTGGCCTCTAGATCCCTCACGCCTGTCTCATCTGGAGGATGCAGCTCCACCCCGAGGCCCGAGAAGATCTGCTTGATGTATGAGATAAGCATCCAGGCATCATCCTCGGGCATAAATTGGGTGATGTCTCCACCTATCCTTGGATGGAAGTTGAGCTTCCCGTCGGAATAGAGACCCGAGCCGCCGACATGATCCCTCTCCTCTAGGATGGTGACATCGCAGAAGTCCGCGAGCTCATGGGCGGCGAATAGGCCTGCGGGGCCCGCTCCAACTATGATGACCTTCACCATAACTCAGGAACCCCCATCCGCCCCATGGAGAGAATCCAACCACCCATCTTAATATATAAATAGCGTGTTTAAAGGATGTTAATCTCTCGGGGGAGAGGCGATGGAGAAGAGGCTTGTCCCTGACCCCATTGGGGGAGGATATACGGAGGTGTTGGGGGCATCAGACCTCTTCGGAGAGGCGAGACCTCCGAGGAGGGGGAAGGTGAGGGATATCTACGACCAGGGAGAGGAGCTGCTCATAGTGACGACGGATAGGATATCCGCCTTCGACGTGGTCTTCCCAACCCTCATCCCCCATAAGGGAAGGAGCATCCACGCCCTATCGGAGTACTGGTTTGAGAGGACTAAGGGGATCTTCCCAAACCACTTCATAGAATCCGTGGATGATAGGACTATGAGGGTGATGAAGGCTGATA
>JAGTQJ010000065.1:0-5450 GCA_018396515.1 Candidatus Bathyarchaeota archaeon
TGATGGAGGTAGGGGGTAGGCCCCCTCCCATAAGCATACCCCCATAGATGAAGGGGATGGCTATACACATGCTTACAAGGAGGTTCCCCATCAACCCGAGCCTCTTCCCCTTTGTAGAGTAAAGGATCATGAGCGCCAATGATATTAGCGCCAGAACTAGGAGGCTAGGCCCCGTCAAGAAAGCCGCGGTCAATCCCAGAAGGCTCAGGCCTAATGATATCTGGAGGGCTCTTGCGGGTTTGACCTCTCCACTTGGAATAGGGCGGCTAGGCTCATTTATGGCATCTATCTCCCTATCAAAATAGTCGTTGAAAGCCATAGAGCAGCCAGTGAGAGAAAAGGCGGTTGTGAACCCAAGCGCTATATCCATCCACTCGGTGAGTAAACGACCTAGGCCAACTATAGCCGCGCCCACCACAACGGCAAAGCCCATCATGATACAGTTCAAAGGCCTCATGAGTCGAAGGGTGGCGGAGAGCTTCAATTCGCAATCGCCCTCCCAACACAGCGAACTTCAGATCGGCTCATTCAACATCCCCTACTAGATAGAGGTGTATTGGTTCCATAAAGATGTCTTGAGATGGTAAAGCTTTAGCCCTCTTCAAGGGTTTTGCCCCTAAGAGGTGGGGACCATCTAAGCTCAATACAATAGATAAGGTTTAAGATTAATTATTTGAGGAGTTTGGATCATTTTGTGCGATATAGACCCGTATGATCTCGATCTAGGCCTCTGAGTGTTTCTCCTAGAAGATTTTAAATAAGTGGCAATTCCTCGAGTTTTGGCTAGAGCTTGGATTCAGCGCTTCCCCAGAGGTTTCCTAATTCTTTATAAATTTATAAATAAGGTATATGAATCCTACATTGGTGACCTATTTGGGGAAAGCCATTAAAGCATCGGGCAGGGCTAGAAATCGATTGATAAAAGAACTTTTGGAAGATCTCGATCCTAAAGTGAGGAAATCCGTGAAAAAGCTTATAGATAATTATCATGGAGAAGAGCTCGACAGGAAGCTGAGGGAGTTAATGGGTATAAAGAAAACCATGCAATTGGTTGAGCTGAGATAATAATTTAATTGAAGGGTCCAAGATTTGGAGATCCGAGAGGCTTTAGGGGTTGAATGGCCCTCTTATTAAAGGGATAAATGGATTTATCTGAGAAAGGTGGAGAAACTAGAGTTGAGCGAGGAGATCTCAGTTGGACCCCTGATCAGGAGAGGCCTCCTAATACCCATTATCCTCCTTCTCCTTCTCGGTTTCAAGTTAGATGTCGTCCTCGCCTCAATACCGCTTAGGGGCCTTGTCGTCGACGGGGATGGTCTCCCCATCATGGGCGCGTCGGTCTCCATCTGGGTAGGTGGGGAGCTTGTGGCATCCGGAACCACAGGGATGGACGGCAGCTTCGATATTCCTGTTAGGGAGGATAGGCGGTACTCGGTCTATGTCTTTGCGGATGACGGGGAGACTCCCGGTGTGGATTATCTCCCCTCGAGGAGGGATGCCTCGCCATCCGAAGGGGAGCTGCTTTTCATTTTGTCTCCCGCCGCATCCCTTGTTCTATCCGGCGATATCATGTTCGTTGAGTCCGAGGAACTGCCATACTCCATCCAATATTCAGTTCATCTCCCTGGCTCTGATGAGGTCTTGAACCCATGCGGGGTGCCCCTCATCTACGGGACTACTGCCGATAGCCAGAGCAAAAAACTTGGCCTTGCACCATCCCACTTGGTTGTACCTACAGATGTCCCCCTCAGCGTAAAGATAAACTGCTCCATCCTCATCGAGAGGGGGCTCTCCCCACGGGTGGTATGGATAGAGTCGGTAGCCCCTCTCGCTAGGGGTGAGAGGAGGGCTCTTGATGCTAGGAGGTTCACTATAGCCTTCAACCTAGATGTGGCCGAGTCTTTGGAGAGAGAGGTCGAGTCAAAGATAGGTGAGATGGAAAGCATGGGGTTCTACCTGACCTCTGAGAAGAGGGTGACCGCAGAGGCGGGTAGGTCTCTCTCCGAAGCCAGGGTGCTCCACGAGGAGGGCAATTATAAAGAGAGCTTCACACTGGCAAAGAGGAGCTACCTCCTCCTGAGACAGACTTTAAACGACCTAACGGGTATGGCTCGAGACGCAGCGACCTCCATCTATATCATAATATTCTTCTTAGCCTTCTCCTCCACCTCTGCGGCATTCCTGATCTTCGAGAAGGATGCCGGTAAGCTTCTTGGAAGCCTCGGCGCTTACTCCTTCTCATTAACGGTCTTTTACACTATCTATCCAGGGAGCTCCATGATATCCTCAGCCAGCTTCTTAGAGTCAGCCGCTGCCGCGGAGGCAGCATCTCTAGTCACCGCCTTCCTGATCCCAAGGGTCCTTAAGGGGAGGGGGTGGGAGGAGCACCTGCCTGTCAGGAACATTATAGTCCCCATCTTCTCGATCGCGAAGAGGAACATAAAGAGGAGGAGGCTCAGGTTCTACCTGACCTTCATCTCTCTCTCGGTGCTAGTTCTAAGCTTCGTCTCCCTCACATCCATATATCAGGGGTATGGTCTTATAACCGTCCGCCTCCCTGGGCTGGGAGCGTCGCAGAGGGGGGTCATGATAAGAGCCTCAACCTACACTGAGGAGAGGCCGGCCTTCATCCCCCAAGCCGATGTAGCCTCGGGATGGCTGGAGAGGCAGCCTGAGAGTATGAAAGTCTCACCGAAGGCCGAGAATCTACCCCTTAATAGGCCGGTTGCCTACCTGAATAAAAGATCCATTTATGGGGTGTTGGGCGTAAAACCCGAAGATGAACTCTCGATAATCGACCTTAAAAGTATAATCCTAGAGGGGGGTCCACCCTCAGAGGGGGAGATCCTCATCAGCGAATCATTGAGGAGGGAGCTTGGGGTGGAGGTGGGGGAATCTCTAGACCTTTCAGGGATCCGTGTAAGGCTGGGGGGGACCTTCGACGACGAGGGCTTGAGGAGGCTCAAGGACCTTGATGCCGAGCCTTACGCCCCCAAGAAGCTCGTTAACATAAGTCCTGAGGGAGAGGCCCCGAGATATGTGGTATCACCATGCGAACCACATGAGATAGTTTTCACCCATATCTCCACAGCCCTCCAGCTCCCTCTAGTTGGGATCATGAGGGTCAGGATAGCCGTGAAGGAGGGGGTTGATGTGCGCTCCTTCGCCGCCAGGCTGGCCCTTGAGAGGGGCTACATCGCATGGTGCTCCTCCCCTGAAGGGTTATACCTATCCCGTCTTGGCGGATACCTCGAGGGGAGGGGGCTACCCCTCATCGTTCCATGGATCATAGTGGTTCTGAACGTCCTAGTGACCACGCTGAACTCGATATACGAAAGGAGGGGGGAGATCCATATCCTATCCTCAGTTGGCCTTAACCCAGCCCATATAGCCGGGATATTCATGGCTGAGGCGTCCATAACCGGCCTCTCAGCGGGTGGAGTCGGGTACCTCTGTGGGTTGGGGTTGTACCGGGTGATGGCCCTGCTGAATATGGGTATCGAGGTTCGCCAGAAGATATCGGCGGTCTGGAGCATAGCCTCAATAGGCGTAGCGATGGCCACAGTAATCATGGGTGTACTAGTCGCCCTGAGGAGCTCCGTGATAATCACCCCTTCCCTGATGAGGCGTTGGAGGATAGAGAGGGAGAAAGCCGGGTTTGAGGAGCCCTGGGAACTTTTGATTCCCATTAAACTCCAGCCGGGGGAGGTTGGAGACTTCATGGAGTTCGCCGCCAGCTTCCTCTTGTCAAGGGAGAACGATCCCACGATGAGAACCTCGTCAATAAAGCTGCTTCGTGGACCCGAGGGGATGATCGAAGAGATAAGCTTCGTCTATAGGGCGACTCAGGGGTGGGGGGACTTCTATACCAGGAATACCCTCACAGCTGTGAGAGAGCCTGAAGGGGTAAAGATCATCCTTAGAACATATGGGGAGAGGAACTGGGCTCATACCTCGGGAACCCTTGTGAGGTTCATAGCTATGGAGTGGAGCACGCTTAGGGGCAGGAGATAGCCACGGGGTTAACCCCTCTCTATCCTCTCTATCCTACCATCCCTGATATAGACTATCCTGTCGCTTGCCTTGATCATCTTAAGGTCATGGGTTGCGGATATCAGGGTCATCCCCCTAGTCTTGTTCAACCCCTGGAGGAGGCTTATTATCTCCATCCCTGTGTTCAGGTCTAGGTTTCCAGTGGGCTCATCTGCCAGAATTATTTCTGGGTCGTTTGCCATGGCTCGAGCTATCGCCACTCGCTGCTGCTGCCCCGCAGAGAGCTCTGAGGGCTTGTGGTGTAGCCTATCCCCTAGTCCTACCGATGTGAGTAGCTTCTCAGCCTTCCTCAGCCCCTCATCCCTCGGAACCCCAGCGAATACAGTCGGCAACGCCACATTCTCCAGGGCTGTTAGCACCGGGATAAGGTTGAAGGTCTGGAATATGTACCCTATCTTACGACACCTGAGCCAGGCGAGCTCATAGGCGTCAAGCCTAGATATATCAACCCCATCGATGTAGACCCTCCCCCTGGTAGGCCTGTCAAGTCCGCCTATGAGGTTGAAGAGGGTGGTCTTACCCGAGCCCGAGGGGCCTACAATGGAGAGGTATTCGCCCCTCCCTATCTCCAAGTTAACCCCATCTAGGGCCTTTATGACCTCACCCCCGATAGTGTAGTACCTGGCGAGGTCCTCCAACTCTATTATTATGTCAAGGCTCAAATCTAAGGGCCTCCACCGGTGGTAGCCTCGATGCCTTGTACGCGGGGTATAGGACTCCCCCTAAGCTTAGACATAAGGAGAGGAGTATCGAGCCTAGGGATAATGCTAGGAGCTTATGCCCAGGCGCTGAGAGGAGGGCCCCGAAACCCGAGGTTATCACTGTGTAGATGGATGTTAGAGAGAGCCCGAAGATCAGCCCTGCAACCCCCCCGATAAACCCCTCTATAAGCGCCTCGGATAGGAAGAGCATCAGGATATGCCTGTCTAGGGCACCTAGACATTTCATGGTTCCGATCTCCCTATACCTCTCGTAGACTGCTATAAGCATCGTGTTTGTGACGCAGACGATGGAGACTATAAGGGCCACCGTCATCATCCAGTAGTGATAGCTCTCTGTGGATAGGGCTCCGGGAAATCCCGCAGCCTGCTGGAAGGTGTCCAGGGAGGCGAGGGTTACAAAGAAGGAGATGCTTAGGGCTATGGAGGCCATGATTATGGCCGACCTACCTAGGCTTCCGTTGATGTGTTCGAGGCTTAACCTGAAGGCATCTCTGAGGGTGAAGGAGATCTCCCTGCTCTCCGAGTCTTCTCCCCTCCCGCGATTATTTGGTATCCTCCTCCACGGTTGAAAACCTTATTCATGGATAAAAACTGGTTCGAGGCCTTTAGATTTTATTGTAAGCCTTATTGACGCGAGGTCCTCACGAACCTCCTATCAGTTAGGCTCCTCCTCTT
>JAGTQJ010000065.1:5673-8321 GCA_018396515.1 Candidatus Bathyarchaeota archaeon
ACCTATTGAAACCGCTCCTCATCCTTTTGCTTATAAACCTTCCGAGGGGGTATATATGTGGCCTTTTCCCCTGGGCGCTCAGCCAATATCTCTTGGAGCAGCTCCCCCTCAATATTTCCGCCGCTTATTACTATCCCAACCTTTCTTCCTCTGAATCGCTCTGGGTTCTCCAGTATAGCTGCCACCCCTACGGCTCCCGCCCCCTCAGCTATCTGGCGTTGCTGGTATGCCAGAAGCCTGATAGCCTCCCTTATCGAGTCCTCCTCAACAAGTATGAACTCGTCGACTAGGCTGCGGCATATGTCGAAGGTTATGGAGTCCTCCTCGATACCTCCATGGAGGCCTTCCGCTATGGATTCTCCCAGCTCCATCTCTATTATCCTTCCCCTCCTTATGCTCTCATACATGACTGGAGAGGCGATCGACTGGACTCCCACGACCTCGATGCGCTCTGAGAATCCCTTCACGGCACATGCGATCCCAGAGATGAGTCCACCACCACCAACTGGGACGAGGATGACGTCCAGCTCCGGTACCTCCTCCAGCATCTCGAGGCCTACGGTTCCCTGCCCCGCGATTACCTCAGGGTCGTTGTAGGGCGAGATGAAGACCTTTCCCTCCTCCCTTTCAAGGGCTCTAGCATACCTCTCAGCCTCAATATACTCCTCCCCATGCACAACAAGTTTGACGCCATATCTCCTTATGGCCTCGATCTTCACCTTGGGAGTATTTTTAGGTACAATCACCGTGGCTTCGAATCCGAGCTCCTTAGCCACATATCCAACCCCCTGAGCGTGGTTTCCAGAGGATGCCGCGACGACCCCCCGCTCCATCTCCACCCTTGAGAGGGTGAGCACCTTGTTCATGGCACCCCTCACCTTAAAGGATCCGGTGACCTGCTGATTCTCCAGCTTGAGGTATATCTCAGCCCCGCAGATCTCCTCGAGGGAATGAGAACGCTCAATGGGGGTCGCCCTGAGCCTTCCACGGAGACGACTTCTGGCCCTATAAATCTCCCTCAGCCCAACAACCATATCAGCCCACAGAATATCACTGAAACACATCAAATATAAAGAACCCTCCTAAGATGATTCTTAACCATTAAACCTAACCTTACCAAATCATCCTCCTTTATCAGGCTTGAACTATTATGATCTGAACGGTTAATGGGTCGCCTCAACTTCCCTAATCATGGTCTCTCTTGAGTTTTGGAAAAGGGCTTTATCCTAGCCCTTATCTTAACCCTTGGTGCGCTTCTTGAGGCATGTGATAATAGATACAGACCCGGGTGTTGACGACGCTCTAGCCCTCATCTTGGCTTTAAAATCTCCAGAGATCAAGGTCGAGGCCGTGACGACGGTCGTGGGCAACGTCTCCCAGGATAAGGCCCATCGCAACGCTCTCAAGATACTCGATTTCCTAAACGCCTGTGAAATACCCGTCGCAAGAGGAGCCCATAAACCCCTCATCAGGGAGGCCTCCCACGCCGAGGAGATCCACGGGGAGAGCGGGTTGGGCGAGGCCATGCTGCCCGAGCCGAGGATTAGATCCTCTGAAGCCTCGGCCGTAAATTTGATCTTGGAAAAGGCCTATGAATTGGGTAGAGGGCCGACCCTAGTAGCTCTGGGCCCTCTAACGAATGTTGCCTCAGCGATACTGGCCGAGCCTAGGCTAGTTGATATGGTGGCTGGCCTCGTGTTCATGGGGGGCGCATACAACCTCACCCCTTATGGTTATGGAAATGTCACTCCTGTGGCCGAGTTCAACATATGGCACGACCCGGAGGCGGCGAAGATAGTCTTCGAATCCGGGATCCCCTTAAAGGCGGTTGGGCTGGATATCACGGCCAACCCCTCAAACAGCCTAACCTTAGATCGCTACCAGGAGATAGACAGATTGGGAACCCGGAGGTCACGCTTGGTGGCGGATCTATGCAGGGGGTTAATAAAGAGGTTTGGCATCGTACAACTTCATGACCCAATAGCTGTAGCCGTGGCGTCGAACCCCGATCTGGTGGAGACTGGGAGGTTTTTCGTCGAGGTGGAGACCGCAGGGCTTCTCACAAGAGGCCAAACGGTTCTAGATAGGCGCCCTAGACAACCCATAGAAAGGAGGCCGAATTTAGAGATCTGCCTGAGCCTCGACTCGGAGAGGTTTATGAAGCTCTTTATGGAGCGAGTGGTGTACGAATGAGTAGGTGAGCTTATGGTTGATCTCATCTGCTGCGGGGCGATAAACTGGGATATCAACCTATTCGTGGATAGGCTTCCGAGGGAGGGGGAGGAGGTGGAGGTGAAGATGATCCAGAGGGTCTCAGGGGGAACAGCCGCAAATGTCTCAGTCGCCTCGGCGAGGATACTGGGACCTGGAAGGGTGGCCTTCATCGGGGCCCTTGGGGGAGACGATATAGCGGAGAGGCAGCTAGCTATACTCAGGGAGGAGGGTGTGGAGACCTCTGGGATAATCAGGATACCCGAGGAGGAGTCTGGGCAGGCATACATAACCATCAATCCAGATGGGGAGAACGAGATCCACACATACTTCGGGGCCAACCTAAGGCTGACCCCTCAAAGGATCCTCGACCCGGAGAGGCTTAGGCTTGTGGATGAGGCGAAGGTGGCTGTGATAATGGATCCACCCCTCCCTTC
>JAGTQJ010000066.1 GCA_018396515.1 Candidatus Bathyarchaeota archaeon
CTGAGGTGCCTCTCGACGATGAAGCCGGGCTCTATTGCCGCCGCCACCTTCTCACGGTCGGTCACAAACTCCAGCCTTACGCGCTTCCCATCTGGCCGGATGATGTATAGGGCGCCCGGATGCTTGTAGGGGCCATTGATTATTAGCCTCCTCATCTCCTCTATATTCCTCTCCGTGACGGTCTCAGGGACCGTTAGGCGTGTGGCTATATGGACCGGTACGCCAACCTCGTTGATGTCTAGGTTTGGGTCGGGGGAGATGACCGTCCTGGCTGAGTAATCCACCCTCTTCCCTGAGAGGTTGCCCCTAAACCTTCCCTCCTTGCCCTTTAGCCTCTGGGCCAGGCTCTTGAGGGGCCTCCCGGACCTGTGGCGAGCTGGAGGGATGCCTGAGACCTCATTATCGAAGTACGTTGTCACATGATACTGGAGGAGCTCTGATAGGTCCTCTATTATGAGCGTCGGGGCTCCGGCCTCTATGTTCTCCCTCAGCCTCTGGTTTATCCTTATTATGTCCACCAACTTGTGGGTGAGGTCGTCCTCAGCCCTTATCCCAGACTCGAGGATGATGCTGGGGCGGACATCAACCGGTGGGACTGGGAGCACCTGTAGGACCATCCACTCTGGCCTCGCTATGGAGGGATCGAAGCCTAGGAGGGGCAGATCCTCATCCTTTATCCTCTCAAGCCACTCCCTTATCATGCTCGGCGTGAGCCTCTGGCTCACGCCCTCAGGGGCTACCTCCTCTTCCTCACCCTCCTCTTCCTCCCCCTCAACCTCATAGAAGGTGGTGGGTTTGAGGAACTTCACGTTCTTCTGCCTAGCTCCGCAGTGGGGACATTGCCTCCCCCTCTTGTACTTCTTCGCCCTCCTCAAGACCTCGAGGATTATCTCCTCGCTAACCTTCCCGAAGAGGCTTCTCTCCTCCTCAAGTTTCTCCCTCAGCTCAGCTATCTCATCATCTGGCAGTAGTATCCTCCCACAGCCTCTGCATGTCGCGAGTAAGAGTCTGTGAATGTACTTCGCGAACTCGACGTGTATCACGGGGACCGCGAGCTCTATGTGCCCGAAGTGCCCCGGACAGTTGAGGGATGTGTTGCCGCATGTCCTGCATCGCTGGCGGGGCTCAAGTGTCCCAAGCCTCCCGTCCATGAGGCCTCCAGAGATGGGGGCCCCGTCCTCGTCGTATGTCTCGGGTGTCTGTATCTCTACGACCGATAGCCTCCTTATCTCGTCAGGGGAGAGAATGCCGAACCTGATCGCGTTGAGGGCCTTCAAGATTAAACCTCCTTATTGACCTCGAGGGTTGGGGATATGCAGAGGCTCTGGAGCTCCTGTAGTAGCAGCTTGAAGGCGTAGGAGACCGTCAACTGTTCGATCAGACCCTTCTCCCCGCATATGGGGCACACATATCTCCTCTGCCTTATGTCGTAGTATGCCAGCTTCCCACATCTCCTGCACAGGTATATCGTATAGGCGTCGGACTCCTCTAGAAGCCTGTCCTTGAGGAGCATCGCTGCCCCATGTCCAACTAGGCAGTCTCTCTCCATCTCTCCGAACCTCAGGCCTCCACCTCTCGACCTCCCCTCGGTCGGCTGCCTCGTCAGCATCTGGACCTGTCCCCTCGCCCTGGCGTGGATCTTGTCTATGACCATGTGGTGGAGCTTCTGGTAGTAGACTATCCCTATGAAGATGTCGGCGTCGAACCTCCTACCGCTTATCCCGTCGTACATCTCCTCCCTCCCGCTTGGCTGGAAGCCCAGGGCCCTGAGGGCCTCTTTGAGGGTGGCGGTGTTCTCGTTGTCGAAGGGGGTTCCGTCGACCTCCCGTCCCCTCAGGGCTGCGACCTTCCCAGCTATGGATTCTATGAACTGGCCGATGGTCATCCTGGAGGGGAAAGCGTGGGGGTTTATGATGATGTCAGGGATTATACCGTGGACGCTGAAGGGCATATCCTCCTGGGGGACTATCATCCCTATAACCCCCTTCTGGCCGTGGCGGGAGACGAACTTGTCCCCGAGCTCAGGGACCCTGTGGCTTCGTACCTTGACCTTCACAAGGTGGGCGCCCTCGGCATCCTTCGCGACGAAGACGGTGTCGACGACGCCTTCCTCTGTGGGCCTAACCCCTATCGACGTGTCTCTGAGCTGGGGTCCCCCCACCTCGAATCCACGGTACTCCTCCATGAACCTGGGGGGGCTTATCCTCCCGATCAGGATGTCGCCTCCCTTGATCTCCGACTCTACCGAGATTATCCCGTCGTCCTCCAGCAGCCTGTAGGCCTCGGCTCCGTGATATCCCCTTATCCCGGGCTCCGGCTTGGTCAGCTTATCCTCGGCCCCACCGAGGTACTTCTTGCACTCGGCCTTGTATATCCTGTAGAAGGTTGAGTGGCCGAGACCCCTCTCAATGCTGGACTTGTTGAAGATGATGGCATCCTCCATGTTATACCCGTTGGAGCTGAGGACGGCGACCACAAAGTTCTGGCCCGACGGCCTCCTCTCGTAGCCTATAACCTCCATGGGCTTGGTCCTGGTCAAGGGCTTCTGGGGATAGTGGAGCACATGCCCCCTCGTGTCGGTCCTGTCCCTGTAGTTGACCGCGTAGAGGCCCGCCGCTTGCTTGGCCATCGCCGAGTGGTAGGTGTTTCTTGGAGACTGATTATGCTCCGCGTATGGGATTAGAGACGCCGTCACGCCCAGAATAGTATAGCTGCATATCTCCAAGTGTGTATGCTGCTCTGTTAACTGGCTCTGGTCTAGGGCGATGTAGGCGTTCTCCTCCTCCTCAGCGTCTAGGTACTCAATAATCCCCTCCCTGATGAGATCGCTCCACTTCCATCGCCCCAGTTGGAGATTCCTTACGTGTCTGGCCTTCAGGAGGGGTTTACCATCCCTGACGACTATTAGAGGCCTCCTGATGCGCCCGTCGTCGCAGTTCACATATATCTCGTTCAGGTCGTCGTAGTAGGCTATGTTCACCTCCCCGCTTATCTCTCCACCCCTACGCATCTCCTTGACGGTCTCGACGAGCTCGAGTGGGTTCAGAGAGTAGCCTAGGAGGTAGCCCTCAACAAAAACCTTCGCACCCCTAAACCTGGTCTCATCGTCGGCTATCCTCGCCGGAATGACACCGAGATGTAATAGAGCCCTCTTAACCTTCTCTGGATCAGTCCCCATCGAGATGCTGGCCATTAGGGCTAGGTTCTTGACGAGGCCGCAGTTCGCCCCCTCAGGGGTCTCGTTGGGACAGAGCCTCCCCCAGTGGGTTGAGTGGAGATCCCTAGCCTCGAAGTTCGGCTGACTCCTGCTGAGGGGGGATTGGAGACGCCTTAGGTGGCTTAAGGCAGAGATGGTCGTAGTCCTATCCAGAAGCTGGGTCATCCCAACCCTGCCCCTTCTCCAGTTCCCCGTTGCAAGGGCGTGCTGGATCCTGCTGGTTATGATCCCCGGCCTCACAGCTGCCGAGATGAGGACCCCCTTCCTCCTCCCGCTCATCCTCCTCAGCTGGTATCTCATATCTCGATAGAGGCTCCAGAAGGCGCTCCTGAAGAGCTCAGCCAGCAGGGGCCCGGAGAGCCTAACCCTCTTATTCTTAAGGTGATCCTTATCATCCTCCCCACGCCTGCCAAGCTTGAGTTCAATGATCCTGGAGGCCATCTCCCCGAGGAATATGGCCTTCTCGAACCGATCCTTCTTCTCCCTCCCAATATGGGGAAGAAGGTTGAGGTCGAGTATTGCCTCAGCCCTCTCAATCCTGAACTCCTTGACCTGTCCGAAGGCCACCCTGTTACCAATGTAAAGGATCGCGTCCTCAACGGTCTCGATGTTGCTAGCCTCCCTGAAGGACGGCTCCAGCTCTCTCAGGATCTCCTCATCGAGTGAGACTAGGTTGGCGATCTCCCTGTCGGTCTCGACGCCCAGAGCCCTCATCAAGACCACGAAGGGTATGGGGACGGGGACGCCGGGTATGGAGACCACCATGTCCCCCTTGGCCTTCAGAGCCATATCTATACGGGCCCTGAAGCCGACGGTGGTCGAGAAAACCTTCCCCCTATAGACCGGTCTAGAGCCCCTGTTATCTATCTCGACGAGAACCCTGTTGGGTGCTAGGTCCTCAAGGGCCACTATCACCCTCTCGGAGCCATTTATGATGAAGTATCCCCCAGCCTCATCGGGATCCTCCCCAATCCTTAGAAGCTCCTCTGGAGAGAGCTTTGAGAGGGGACAGAGGCGGGATTTAACCATGATGGGGAGGTCGCCTATATTAACAACCTCACTCGAGTTCTCGCCGTCGTGGTCGAGGAATGTCTCCAGGTAAAGGGGGGCCGAGTAGGTCATGTTCCTTATCCTCGCCTCCCTGGGGTATATGCTCCGTATGGTTCCATCAACCTCAACGATCCTTGGATCCCCAACCTTTATCGAGCCGAACCTTATGTTGTATGTATGGCCTGGAACCTCGATCGTTATGCCCCCTATCTCATCGATCACCTCTTGGAGGGTTCTGTCGATGAACTCGTTGTAGCTCCTCAGGTGCTGGTTCACCAGCCCCTCCTCGGCGAAGAATGCCTTCATGACCTCCCAGAGATCCTCACTAGTGAGGCTCAAGCCCCCTCACCTTTTTGAAAGAGCTTTGATCGATTGTGGGCTAATCCCATGTTATCTAAACCCGACTCCCCCTGCCAACCATTTTCATCCGACTAAAAGTCGTCTAAACCTGGTTTTGCATCATTTGAGCCCTTTAACCCTCTAATAAACCTTTTGAGATCGCGCCGCAATCCCCTATCTTGCTTAGACGGGAGTCTTGCCACCTAGTTGTAGGAAGAATGAGAGTTCAGATCATAATCCCCCTTGATGAATCCATAGAAGTTCCAAATAGCCAATGGAAAAACTGCGTCGCAAGCTAAGAATCTAAATTTTCGAGATTAGTCTTGATAGTATAGGCCGTTTTAATCTTCATATAAGATGAATTTTTAAAGGCTTAACTCCACCAGAAAGGCATACTACGATATAAGATCTTGAGGGGTTAATGGCTTTATGGTCTTTCTTAGTTTATAGGAGATACTAGGTTCAAGTTTGTCAAGCATCTAATTTTGACCCTATCTCCCAAGAAGCCCCCTAAAGGATCGATAGGGAACTGCCTCCACCCATCGGCTGCTTTAGGCCTCTCAAGCATTCAGCCTAGCCTCAAATCTCCTCGAGGAATCGTTACAAGAAAGACCATTTATGCGAACTATAAGCCAAAAATCTTTATTAGGTGAAACTCTAACAGTTTATGGCTGCATTTGAAAGCAGTGGAAGAGAGGTAACTGTTATGGCTGAGATGGTTGAGAAGGTCCTTGAACAGAGCCTCGGGAAGACGGTGCTTATTAAGCTTAGAGGAGGAAAGACCCTCAGAGGGTTGCTAGAGGGGTTTGATCAACATGTGAACCTCGTTCTCAGGGACACAGAGCTGATAACCGACCCGAATAATGTCGAGAGGCTTGGAACCATTATCCTGAGGGGAGATAACGTCATAATGATCTCTCCTCCCCCCTCAGACTAAATTGGAGATAGATAGGGATGCCGACTAAAGCGGCCCTCCACACGGGCAAGAAGGTGCACATCCGCTGCAGGAGATGCGGACGAAGAGCATACCATGTGAGGAAGAAGAGGTGCGCCGCCTGTGGATACGGGAGTACCCCAAGGTTGAGGAGATATTCCTGGGGGAGGAAGACTCTCAACAGGGAGAGGCGTTTAGTATAAAGCCCGCCTAGCATAGGCCTCAGGGCTATATCATCCGATAACGATAAATCTCATTTAATTCAATTTGTCCTGATGATGTTGGAAAAGGAGATCCCTATAAAGCCCATCAAGCCCGAGTTCTTGGACTTCATTAATTATAATATCTGTAAGGCCTACTCCGAGACTCATGGGAAGGAGGCTGCTGAGGCCTTCTTCAGGAAGGTGGGGAGGATAGGGTTCCAGGAGTTGAGAAGTAGGATTGAGTTTCCCAGTAGGGAGCCCTACGAGGTCCTAAGGAAGGTGGCAAGCTTCCTCGAGGAGATGGGATACCTAGCGAAGATACAGTTGACGAAGGTCGAGGAGGATGAGGTCATAATCGAGATGTTCGGAGTCTCCGTCGTAAACTCCTCGATGAGGCTTGTGAGGGAGGGGGCGAGCCCAAGCCACTTCATGACGAACCTAATGTTCGCAGCCCTTGAAGAGATGTGCGGCTTGAGGGCGGACATAATAGACCTAACATTAGAGCAGCCCACTGCAGAGACAGGATATGCAAAGGAGAAGTGGATCCTGAAAAAGATTTAATCATATTTCCAGTTTTTTCTCATTTTTAAAAGGAGAGGACTCATGGATCTCTGAATAACTAATCAACGAAATAAAAGAGTAATTTATTGAGATAAAGGATAGAGAAAATATAAGTGGTGAAGGCAAAGGCCTACCATAAACCATTAAAAAGAGTTCTAAGAGAATCTCACAGTGAACCTTCATTGATGGCTTGAATTAATCTCGCAGCCTCTAGAAGGTTTCTCGTCTCGTATGTGGGTTTAAGCTCTTCACGGCTTGGTTGGGGTTCGCCCCTCCTGTTCACCCAGATTGTTGTTATACCTATGCTGTTAGCCGGTCCTATATCTGTCATGGGCGAGTCTCCTATGCTGACAGTCTCCTCAGCCTTTGATCCGGAGCTCTTCAAAACTTCGAGGTAGTACTCTGGCTTCGACTTCAAGTGGCCTATGGAGGGCTCGCTGAAGACCCCCTCAAAGATCTTCTTACAGGCATACCTCTCAAGGGCCTCTGCCTTCCTCTCGGCATCCCTACCAGTGGAGAGGTACAGCCTCAAGCCATCTCCCTTCATCATCTCCAAGGCCGGCAGAACATCATCGAAGTAGATTGGATCCCTCCAACCCCTCTCCTCGGCTTCCATAAACCTCCTGCAGAATAGGCTTGCGGTATGGGCTTCGAAGGGTCTATTTAGGTGTCTGAAGATGAGCCTGCAGTGGAACATGAGATCATCATGCCTCTCGGGGTAATATCTATGAACTATGCCTCTATGGATCTCGTGGAGATATATGTGATAGATCTCATCCCCCCTCAACCCCATTATCCCATCCAGCCCGTCTCTAAGAACCGAGTCGGCATCATGGAGGGTTCCATCATAGTCTAAAAGGACCGTCTTGATCATGGTTAAGTGATTTGAGCCGATCATCATAATTAATACTTATGGGAAAGATGATGGGGGCTAAGATAGAGGGGCCGCTCCTGGAGTCGATGCTGGAGCTAGCAAGAGAGGGGCATCCAAGGGAGGTCTTCCTCCTCCTGAGGGGTAGGGTTAGGGGAGGTTGCGTGGAGCTCGAGGATTTTCTAATACCTCCCCTGGCAGTTTCTGGCAGGGGCTTTGCGGAGTTTCCTATCCACCTCCTCCCGATAGACTTCTCCATCATCGGGACAGCCCACTCCCATCCCTCAGGGAGCCCAACCCCATCTCCTGATGATCTGAATAACTTCTACGGCCTCGTAATGATGATCCTCGCCTACCCCTACTCCTCCTCAAATTCGGCTGTATATAACCGCAGGGGGGAGAGGATACCATTGAGAATAATAGAAGGTGAAAAACAAACCCGGGGGAGGAACTCGGGTTTTAGGGGTCTTTAGAAAAACTTAATGCTTAGTTCTTTGGGTATATAGGGGGAAAGGTCATGGTGACCCTGAGAAAGCCTAAGGAGGAGATGAGATACATCCTGGCAACGGATGTGGGGAGCACCACGACTAAGGCTAGGTTCTTCTCCAACGAGTCCGGGGAGGGGAGGTTCGTCATAGCCGGGGAGGCCCCAACAACCGTCGAGGCGCCGTATGAGGATGTAACCCTTGGTGTTAGAAACGCTGTGAGAGAGGTGGAGGAGCTCACAGGCCACAGGATCCTAGCCCCAGACGGGAGTGGAATAGTGGTCCCATATGATGGTAAGATAGGTGTCGATCTATACTGCACGACGAGTAGCGCTGGAGGAGGGCTCCAGATGATGGTGGCTGGGCTGATTAAGACGATGACCGCTGAGAGCGCAAACAGGGCTGCACTAGGGGCTGGGGCAATAGTTATGGATGTGATCGCCAGGGATGATGGACGCCAGCCCTACCAGAAGATCCAGCGTATAAGGAGCCTTCGACCTGATATGATAC
>JAGTQJ010000068.1:0-7821 GCA_018396515.1 Candidatus Bathyarchaeota archaeon
TCCCTTGCCGCTATCTCCCACAAATTTCACATACGGACAGCCACACCACCAATATTTGGGCCAAAATTAATTGATATTTAAATCTTTTGCGGAATAATCAATAAATAAAGCCTAATGAGCTAGTCTTAATATTTTAACATTCATCCTTCTTTACATTATAACTTTGTAAAAAATGAGATAAATGACATTGATCTAAATTTATCCCTTCTGGGTCTTCTATAGATTGATTTATAATTCCCTTCAACAAGTTTCATATCTTCCTTAAGGCAATTAAGATCTATAGCTCATTCTATTGTAGAATTAAATGATGTTAAATAGAAGGCCGGTTCACATCTTAAAACTGTGTAAACTCTCGTTGGTTCCTGTTGGCCATTGAAGATCTATTAGTCTTAATAGCCTAGCCGCGTCTAGGATGCCCTCACAGTAGGAGATAGCGGCAAGGGATGTAATTCCCATCCTCTCAGCATAGTACTCCGCGTCTCTGAGGTACCTCTCGGCGTGGTTTATCAGCCCCCTAACCTCCCTCTCCCCGACTTGAGCTGGGAGGGGCATCATCCTCATTTCCCTGAGGGCCCTTCTGCACCCCTCTAGATACCTTTCAATGAGGCCTTGCAGGTTCATGAATCTGCCCGGAGGCTGGAGATCCCCTTCCGGGCATCCCCCCAGTATCATTAGGGCCTCAGCCTCGACAAAGTGGAGGTCCCCAGGGATTATCAGGGCCTGGGGCGGCTCCCCGAAGCTTTCCTTCGCGATCTCCCCAGCCCTTCCAGCCCTGATCTGGGGGTTATCTGAGCCGAGCCTTGATACCCCGACCACCAAGGTCTCCTCGTCAAGAGCCCCAAGCCTATCTGAGCTCAACAATATTTTAAGGGCCTCGTTCACGGTTAGGTAGCGATCCTCCTCGACTTCTAGGTCCAAGAGGATCAGGGTGTGGAGGCCGAGCATCCTGTTCTCATATATCGCCCTCAGAACCGAGTCCGGAACTCCCCTCCCAGGCAAGGGGAGGGTAACCGTCCTTCCAAACTTGTATATTGAGAGGCCCGCCTCCGCGACCGCTGTGAGTATAGATGAGCCGTGTATCACCTTGAAGGGTATCCCCCTCTTGGCAGCCAGGATTAACAGGGATATGTGGGTGGTCGCGGTTAGGCAGTCCCCTCCCACCAGAACGCCGACCCTTAGGTTATCCGCCTCTTTTAATAGGGTTTCAGCTCCCTCCTCCAAGTCCCCCCTACGAAGCCGCTTTATGGGTCTCCCTATCAGGGCTTCAAGCCTCCCCAGATCAGTTTTAAGCTTGGTTGTGTAGAGCTCGGCGTAGAGGGCATCGCAGGCCCTAGCCTCCTCTAAAGCCCTAAGGCTCAGATCCCATTCGTCGAATAGGCCGATGCTTATCAGGATGAGCCCTCGCCCCAACCCTACCCCCTCCCTAATGGGATCCGGTATATGCGGCCGCACTTCAGACAGGTTATGGAGACATGAGGCTCCCTCCTCTGCCTAACTCTGACCCTTGAACTAGACCCCGGAACAAGGAAGGCGCCGCACCTCCTGCAGACCCTCCTCCTGAACTCCCTAGGTAAAGATAGGCGGGCCCTCATAGCTATCCTCCTAGCAAGATCCACATACCTCTGGGCTAGGGCTGGCCTTTCATGATAAGCCTCCTCGGCGAGGCTGAAGAGCCTCTCAATCCGCTGAAGGGCGGCCTCCTCAACCCTCCTACGAGACATCCAACAGAACCCCAGTTAGGCTTCGCTTTTTAAATAATGAAGCGAGAAGGTTTAATAATGAAGCGGGGAAGAGTTGCTCCATCCAGAAGCCAGAGGGGGTGATGCACCCCTCAAGAGCAGTTCGAGTAGCCTTTATGAAGGGTGGATAATCTTTTTTAGAGAATTCTCGTTTGGGTTGCGGGTATGGTGGGTGAGGTCGAAATCATCTATGTTAAAACCGTAAAGTTTAAATACGGGAATCTTAAGTTCTCATGTGCTCAGGTGGATAGATTATTCTAATGTTTGAGAAGAGGATCTTTCATGAAAGATATGCGGTTTTTAAAAAATGAATGTTGGGATTTGAGTTGACGATAAGAAAGGATAGGGTTGTTGATGATGATAAATGTCCGGAGTGCGGGAGCAGGACCATCATTCATGATGAGGATTCCGGAGAGGTGATCTGCGGAGAGTGCGGGCTGGTCCTTAGGGAGTTCACGGTGAATGAGGGACCGGAGTGGAGGGCATTCACCCAGAGCGAGAAGGAGAGCAGGAGCAGGGTTGGGATCCCAGTCTCCCTCACCATTCATGATCAGGGCCTCACCACCACCATTGGAAGGGTTAGCAGGGATGCCATGGGGAGGAAGATACCCCTCAAGATGAGGTTGCAGATGCTCCGCCTGAGGAAGTGGCAGACGAGGGCGAGGGTTCACACATCCGAGGATAGGA
This sequence comes from Candidatus Bathyarchaeota archaeon, assembly GCA_018396515.1. Lineage (GTDB taxonomy): Archaea > Thermoproteota > Bathyarchaeia > TCS64 > TCS64 > JAGTRB01. The sequence goes on from JAGTQJ010000068.1 coordinate 2,427, forward strand.
ACCTATCGCAGGCGATGGCCGAGCTCGATAGGCTGTGTGACAAGCTTCATATCCCCCAACAAGTGAAGGAGAAGGCGGCCTTCATCTATAGGAGGGCCTTGGATAAGGGGCTTGTCAGGGGGAGGTCCATCTCAGCCATCTCGGCAGCATCCCTCTACGCCGCCTGCAGGACAACCCAGACACCCCGAACCCTCAGGGAGATCTCGAGGCACAGCCCGATTGATAAGAAGGATATAGCCCGCTGCTACAGGCTTCTCTTAAGGGAGCTTAAGATCCAGATGCCAATCCCCGACGCGAGGATGAGGATACCCAAGATAGCAGCCAGGGCTGGGGTGGGCGAGAAGACCCAGAGGACGGCGATGGACATCCTCATGAAGGCTGAGAGCCTAAGGACTACTGGGGGAAAGGATCCCATGGGCCTTGCAGCGGCCGCTCTCTATATAGCCTGCATGATAAACGAGGAGAAGCGGACTCAGAAGATGATAGCGGACGCTGCGGGGGTTACCGAGGTCACCATCAGAAACAGATATAAGAGCCTTAAAGAGGCTTTGAACCTAGATGTGTGAGCTAACTCACGATGATTGATATGATTCCCCCCCATAAGAGTAGCTTAAATTGTGTTGGAAGAAAACTGAGATAAGCTCTTATAAGAGGTCTCCCCTAACATCCTTGAGCTATGGCGGCACCCGATTCTCGCCGTAATATCCTTATCCTATGTGTTGATAGGGACAATGATATAGGAAGAAAGACGGGTATAGAGACCCCCATCTTGGGCAGGGATGCCAATTTAGAGGCCGCCTCCCGCCTCGCCCTCGCCGATCCAGAGGAGGCCGACGCTAACGCGATGTTCGCGGCCATTAGCCTATACGATAGGCTCACAGCCGAGGGTGAAGATATCTATCAGCTTGCCACCATAGCTGGATCCAGTGAGGGGGGCATCGAGGCCGATAGGAGCCTGATAAATGAATTGGGGGTCGTTCTTGAGAGGTTCCCCTCAAGGGAGGTTATCTTGGTTACTGATGGGTTTGCCGACGAGTTTGTTCTTCCAATAATCCAGTCTAGAATCCATATAACCTCTATACGTCGCGTAGTTGTTAAACATAGCGAGAGGATAGAGGAGTCCTGGGCAATATTTCTACGCTACATGAAAACCCTTTTCAATGATCCCCACTATTCGAGGTTTAGCCTAGGAGTTCCAGGGATCCTTCTCGTCGTCTTAGGCTTTCTGATAGTCTTCGATCAGCTTCAAAATGCAGGTATGATCATCCCCTTCATCGTCGGGATGACCCTTCTCCTGAGAGGATTTGGAATAGATAAAAAGCTGGCCTCGCTTAGGTTTATGCTTCCTCCCCCTGAGAAACAGCTCGTCCTAGCATCTACGGGAGCGGGATTAATCCTATCCGTGATAGGTGGCTATCTGGGCGTGGTTGAGGCTGTTAGGTTTATACCGGAGAATTCCCCCCCCCTTCTGGTCTAATATAGCTTACTGGATTCAGCTTTCCCCAATCTTGGTCGGGAACTTCCTCCTAAAGGCCGTTGACCTCATCGTCTTCGGGGCTATGGTGGCCCTGCTTGGGGGTTTCGTCTCCCACTTCATCCAAGGGGATCCCAGGAGGTGGAGGAACATAGTGGGCCTAATAGTCACCTTCTGGCTCCGCTTCATAGCCATCGAGTCGGCGAAGGTCTTGAACGAGCCTGGTAAGCCCCTCACCCTCACATCCCCCCTGGTGCTCATGACGATATGGGGATTTATAACCACGATAACCTCCGTAATCATCCTATACGGGGTTCATAAAAAGTTCATGTAAATTTATAATGAATAAAGGGTCTCCACTTGCTCCCGCTATGGTTTTATTCTCTCGTGCCCGTGGAATATAGAGTCGCATTGTCTCTTCGGGGCATCCTCTCCTCCTTGGGCGTCTATAGGGTTTATAGGAAGTGGCTTAGAAGGCAGATAAAGTCCGGCGAGATGCCGAGGCATATTGGGGTTATCCTCGATGGGAACAGGCGTTGGGCCCTCTCCAGGGATCTGGCCCCCTGGGAGGGGCATAGATGGGGGGCATCTAAGGTTGAGGAGTTCCTGAAGTGGTGTATAGAGCTCGGGATAAAGATGGTCACCTTGTATGTATTCTCGACCGAGAACTTCCAGAGGCCTAAGAGGGAGGTTGAGGAGCTGATGAGGATCGCGGAGGAGAACTTCGATAAGGTGTTGAAGAGCGAGGTGATCCACAAGAACAGGGTTTGTGTTAGGGCTATAGGTAGGCTCCACCTGTTGCCGGAGAACCTGAGAGATCTGATATACAGGGTTGAGGAGGCAACCAAGCTCTATGATAGATTCTACCTTAATCTGGCCATCGCCTACGGGGGTAGGGCGGAGATCATCGACGCCGTCAGAGTGATATCCGGGATGGTGGCTAGTGGTGAGCTGAGCCCCGACTCCATCGATGAGGAGACCTTCCAGAGGTTTCTATACACCTCATATCTACCCCAGCAGGATCCCGACCTTATCATCAGGACCTCCGGTGAGTCTAGGCTGAGCGGTTTCCTCCTCTGGCAGTCGGCCTACAGTGAGCTCTTCTTCATCGATGTCTACTGGCCTGAGTTCAGGGAGATAGACCTCTATAGGGCGATAAGGAGCTATCAACAGAGGAGTAGGAGATTCGGGAGGTAGGAGCCTATATACAGACCTCATCCAAGCTTTCCACAAATCTTGTTAATCTCTCGGCCCCTCCCCTGCCCACTAGGACCGTGTCCTCTATCCTGACCCCCCCCTTCCCCGGAATGTATATCCCCGGCTCGCATGTAACGATGTTTCCCGATGTCAGGGTATCTTCGCTTATCTCGCTGAGGGATGGGGGTTCGTGGATGTCCAGCCCAACCCCATGGCCTAAGGAGTGTACAAAATACTCAGAGGAGCCCTCCTTATCTATGATGTCCCTTGCAGTCTTATCCAAGTCTCTTCCCTTTGCCCCCTCTTTAAACTCCATCATCGCTGCCTCCTTTGCTTTGAGGACGGTCTCATATATCTCAGCCTTCTCCTTCGTGGGCCTTCCAACTATGAAGGTTCTTGTGAGGTCTGACTTGTATTCCTTATATGAAGCTCCGAGATCCACCGTGACAAAATCACCTCTTTTAATCTCCCTATCCGTAACACCGGCGTGTGGATAAACCGATCTCGGCCCTGAGGCGATGCTTATCGGGAATGCGAGCCCCTCAGCCCCAGCCCTCATCATGGAGTGGACGGCCTCCGCCGCCAGCTCGAACTCCCTCACCCCCTCTCTAAGGCTTTCCATTATCGAATTCATACCGATGCTGGCAAGCTCTCCTGCCCTTCTCATCAGCGCCTCTTCCTGAGGATCCTTTATCTTTCTCATCTCCCAGATTATTTTGGATGTGTTAATAAACTCGCCTTCTTTATACCTTTCATTTAATCCTTTATATACTTCAATCGGCAAATCATCAAATCCAATCACTCTAGCATTAATTTTTTTTAACTCACTTTCAATTATTTCCAAAATTTGATCTCTTTTATATGGATATACCCTGCACCCTTTTGCTTGTTCCAAAGATATTGTATAATCAACTTTAGGTGCTAATAGTAGAGGTTCAAAATCAAGGTTTACTAGAAGAAAAGTCCCACCTGTAGTTCCTGAATAATAGTAGATACTCGATTTTTGAGATATTATGTAGACATCGATCCTCTCCCTCTCCATCAACTCAACAAGCCTTCTCAGCCTCATAGCCCTCTAAATCTCGATCTGGAGGCACAGATTTAAATTTTTGAAGATGGAGGAACTCCAAAAATCCCTGGCAGAATGATGGAAAATCGTAATCCCAATCTAATACTCAGTAATACGAATATCTTGCAGCTGCCCGCGAACATCAGGCTTGAATTGTTTAAAGGATTATAGAAAAGGCGCGTGTTGGTCCCGACAACGTTAACTCTCCATGTGGATAAATGAGACAATCTAGAGGCGGGGGAGAAGGTTGACTCATCTAACCAGGATCGTGCTGAAGAACTTCAAGTCCTTCGGCGGAGTCACTAGGCTGAACCTGGAGAGGGGTTTCAACATCATAACTGGTCCGAATGGCAGCGGAAAGAGTAACATAATAGACGCAGTCCAGTTCGTCCTGGGGGAGGTGGCATCCAGGAGGATGAGAGCCTCCGACCTCACAGAGCTGATATACGATGGAGGTGGAGGCCAGAGGGCCACCGTCGCCCAAGTGAGCATATCCCTCGACAACTCGGATAGAAGCATCCCGATCGATAAGCCATTGGTGACCATCGGGAGGAGCATAGACAGGAGGGGGAACAGCAAGTATTTCCTAAACGGAAAGAGAACCTCCAGGAGGGTCCTGCTAGATCTCCTCGGGATGGCCGGCATCAGCCCCGGCGGGTATAACATCGTCCTCCAAGGGGCGGCTACAAGGCTGAGCGACCTCACCCCCCAAGAGAGGATGGCATCCCTAAAGGAACTCATAGGCATAGCGGTGTATGAGGAGAAGAGGGCGGAGGCGGAGAGGAGGCTCTCAGAGGCGGAGCGTAAGATCGAGGTCGCCTCGGCTAGGGTTGATGAGGTTAGGAAGCGGGTTATGGAACTCGAGGGGCAGAGGAATGACGCTATAAGGTACAGGTTCCTAGTCGAGGAGGAGAGGAAGCTCTCGGCGATAAAGCTCTCTATGAAGCTGTTCAACCTCGAGGAAAGCATCGGGGAGGTCAGGAAGAGGCTCGAGAGGGTTCAAGCAGAGCTTGGAGCTATCGAGGGGACAAGGGAAAGGCTGTTCTCGGAGAGGGAGAAAGTTCTCTCCGGCTGGGAAACGCTGAGTAGATTGGAGGGAGAAGGCGAGGGCTTAGAGGCCCTGAGATCGGAACTCCTGGAGAAGAACTCCTTGAAGGCGGAGATCGAGGCTAGAATTAAGGAGATCGACTCGAAGAAGCAAGGCCTTCAAGCATTAATAGAAGAGAAGAGCATGGAGCTAGAAAAACTTAAAATTGAAGTAAAAGAAAAAAACGAAGATTTTCAAAGACTTATTCAAACCGAAAAACAGATGGATTTGGATATTTTAGAAAAAGAAGATAGATTGAAAACGATGGAAGAAGAAATGAGAAAAATGAAAGAGAATTTAGAAAAATCTCAAAAACACATTGAATCTCTTTCAGAATCAATGGTAGAAAAGCAGGAAGTTCTTAAAGGTTTAGAAATTGAACTAGAGAAAAAATTGTATAATTTAAATAGTATTAAAGAGAAATTTTTAGAGATAGAAAATAAAAGAGAAGAGATATCTAAAACTCTTAGATCACTAAGCGCAAAATACGAGGAATTGGAGAAACTCAGGGAATCGGAGGTTCAAAAACTTCACGATATGCTCCTCGAGACGGAGAAACAGGTGGAGA
>JAGTQJ010000068.1:7840-7982 GCA_018396515.1 Candidatus Bathyarchaeota archaeon
TATAATAGCGGATGCGGGTAGGCTTGCTAAGGAGGTTGAGACGACTATAACCCAGTTCTCAGCGAAGAGGGAGCTATGGGAGAAGGTGGCCGCTGCTGACAGGGGATTAGAGAGGGTGAAGGAAATGGGGGAGGCTGGGGTT
>JAGTQJ010000070.1 GCA_018396515.1 Candidatus Bathyarchaeota archaeon
TACAGGAGGTTCATAACAATGTTCGCAGACGTGGTCATGCGCGCCGAGAGGAGGAAGTTCGACGAGATCCATGAGGAGGAGAAGAGGAGGGAGGGGGCTAAAACCGACCCAGAGCTTAGCGCCGAGGGGCTTAAGAGGGTTGTTGAGGGTATGAAGAGGCTCTACGAGAGGGAGGTTGGAAAGCCCTTCCCCTCGGACCCCTACGAGCAGCTCAGGTTGGCCATAGCTGCGGTCTTCAACTCGTGGAACACCCCCAGAGCGAGGACCTACAGGGAGATAGAGAACATCCCAGAGGACATGGGAACCGCCTGCACCGTTCAAGCCATGGTCTATGGGAACCTGGGATGGGACTCAGGCAGCGGGGTCATGTTCACAAGAAACCCATCCACAGGGGAGAAGGAGCTTTATGGTGAGGTCCTATTCAACGCCCAGGGCGAGGATGTAGTGGCGGGGCTGAGGACCCCGATACCCATCGGTGAACTCAAGGAGAATTGGCCTGAGCTCTACAAGGAGCTTCAGGATGTGGCTGAAAGGCTTGAGAGGCATTACAGGGACATCCAGGACATAGAGTTCACCGTCGAGAGGGGGGTCCTATACATCCTCCAGACCAGGTCTGGAAAGAGGACCGCCAGGGCTGCTGTTAAAGTGGCTGTGGACATGGCCAGGGAGGGCCTCATCGACGAGAGGGAGGCGATCCTCAGGGTTGACCCTAGGCAGGTGGAGCTCCTCCTCCACAAGACAGTTGACCCTCAAGCCCCTAAGACCGTCCTGGCGAAGGGTCTGCCGGCCTCCCCAGGAGCGGCCGTTGGGAGGGTGGTCTTCATCCCGAAGGAGGCTGAGGAGTGGAGGGCAAGGGGAGAGAGGGTGATACTGGTGAGGCCTGAGACAACCCCCGAGGATATCGGAGGGATGGTAGCATCGGAGGGGGTTCTGACGAGCAGGGGGGGCATGACCAGCCACGCCGCGATCGTTGCCAGGGGCATAGGAAAACCCGCGGTTGTGGGGTGCGAAGCCCTCCACATCGACCTAGAGAAGGAGATATTCACCGCCGGAGAGTTTTTGGTGAGGAAGGGGGATCTCATAACCATAGACGGATTAACGGGGGAGGTCATACTGGGAGAGGCCCCCCTCGTAGAGCCCAAGCTCGCTGGGGAGCTGGAGGTCCTCCTTGAATGGGCTGATAAGTATAGAAGGCTCGGGGTCTGGGCTAACGCAAACGATGAGGTGGATGCGGCCAGGGCGCTTGAAAACGGCGCTGAAGGTATAGGCCTGGCCAGGACGGAGAGGATGTTCCTGGGAGTGGAGAGGGTGGCCCTTGTAAGGGAGATGATAATGGCCGAATCCGCTGAGGAGAGGAAGAGGGCGCTCGAGAAGCTTCTGCCCATGCAGAAGAAGGACTTCAAGAGCATTCTGAAGGTGATGAACGGGAAACCAGTCCAGATAAGGCTGCTGGACCCACCCCTCCACGAGTTCCTGCCAAAGGAGTCGGAGATACTGACAAGGATATACGAAATGGAGAGGTCCGGGGCCCCGGAGGAGAGCCTGGAGGAGGAGAGGAGGCTCTTGGCAAAGGTGAGGCGGATAAGCGAGGCCAATCCCATGATAGGTCTGAGGGCTGTAAGGGTTGGGATCCTATACCCAGAGATCTACGAGGCCCAGGCGAGGGCCATATTCGAGGCAGCCTCAGAGCTCAGGCTGGAGGGCTATGACCCGAGACCCGAGATAATGATACCATGCACCATGCACTGGAGGGAGCTAGCCTACATAAGACCCATAATAGAGAAGGCGAGGAGGGAGGCTGAAGAGAAGTACGGATTTACAATAGATTACAGGTATGGAACCATGATAGAGATACCTAGGGCGGCCATCACCGCAGACGAGATAGCTAGGGAGGTGGACTTCTTCAGCTTCGGGACAAACGACCTAACCCAGACGGGGATGGGCCTCAGCAGGGACGACGCCCAAGGAACCTTCCTACCCGTCTATATAGACAAGAGGATACTCGACGCGGATCCGTTCCAGACCCTCGACACAACAGGAGTCGGGGAGCTGGTCAGGATAGGAGTTGAGAAGGGGAGGAAGGCGAACCCGAAGCTCAAAATAGGGATATGCGGAGAGCACGGGGGCGACCCTAACAGCATATACTTCTTCCACAAAGTCGGCTTGGACTATGTAAGCTGCTCACCCTACAGGATACCCATAGCGAGGCTCGCAGCGGCCAGGGTAGCCATAGAAGAGGCTCAACATAAACTCTGAAAGCATCCAGAGAGCTTAGAACCAGGGTAAAGGCCCATTATCCATTTTACCGCCTCAGGTAGCCATGTGCTCGATTTTACGAACTCTTTTTCAAGGTAGGCTTTCATCTTCGCGAATAGCATGTTCCTCAGTAATGTTACCTACCTGATCAAGATCAACTTATCAGATCTCTCAATTTACTTCTCGAAAAGTGATTTGAGATTCCCTCTGTCTTATCGGCGAATCCTCTGAACTCACCTCTGTAATCCCCCAAACTCTCCTTTTAAACCTTCAACTTCTGCTGCTCCCCGTCGAATGGGGATAGAGTCCACTCGGAACCTTGGATATCAGTATACCAAGCTTCGGGATCTCAACCCAACCGGAACCCTTGACCCCAAAACCAACTGATAGTGAGGCTAGGCTTAAAAGGGAGCCAGGAGGAGTGCATAACCCTTTACCATAAACCTACTCTTTATTCAGCCTCAAGTTTCAAAGTAAGATAATCCCTTAATAATGCATTAACAAAAATTATGTTTATATAAAATTTTTTCTCACGAAAATAATAAAATACCCCCTCTCCCAAAAAAATCTAATAATCCTAATATGAAATTTCTAGACTTATCTTAATCGTATAATCTCTCACCAAATTATAATTCCATATAAATTTCTCTTTTTTATTGCATTTAAATTGTCTTTTCATAGATCATCTCGTTATCCCAGCTTCATGGAGGGGTCCAAGATATGTACTTGGATGTTGTGAGCCTCTGCTTCCACCTCACCCCTAACCCCAGCTCAACGACCTCGGGCAGGACTAGGGTGACGAATCTCTCACTCGGCTTTCCTAGGATGATCCCCTCACAGTTCGGGTCAAGGTATATGTGGAAGATTCTCCCCCTGTATATGTACTCGCTTCCATCTCCCCTCCTGTAGACTGGCTTTGATAGGACCCTGAAGGGGAAGAGCTTACAGGCTAGGGGCTTTATGTCTTGGATTGTGCAGGCCCACCGGCCCATTACTGGATGCTGGAATATGCATCGATCCTCGAATCCGTGCCTCAGGTATACCTTCCCTAGGCCGACCTCCACCACCCCCAGGCCGTACCTGCCTGTGATCCTGGCATACTCATCCATCTTTAGGGGAACCCTATACCCCTTGCAGCATAGTCCACAGGCTGTGCATATCCAGGTGTTGACTTCAACCCAGGGTATGAGTTCCTCCCCCATCCAGGGCCCCTCCTAGAGCGATTGGGGGGCATCGTATATACCTATTGCATACAGCCCTGTAGAGGGGTCAAGAATGCTAGGTACCCAAGGGTCCCATTCCAGTGTGGGTGATGAGCTGGCCTCTAGGCCCCCTTCTTCTCCTCCTCTTCTAGGGCGTAGAGGAGGCTGTATATGTCCCTATGCTGCCTTATCAGCTTCACCGTGAAGCGTCCGAACCATATGAAGATGGCTATCGAGGCGGCCATTAGAAGGAGTGCTATGAGCAATCCCGTATCCAAGGTTACTCACCATGTTCGTTGATTAGATCTCCCTAATAAACATCTCTAAGGGGGAGGTTCATAAATTCTTGGAACCTAAATTTCTCTTCATGGAAACCGACGCTCAACTTCGTGTCTCAACCTCATCCTCTCCCCGGCTTATGGTATCTCCTTAAGGGGTATGGCGTAGACCCATGCATCCTCCCCATCCATGTAGTAAGCCACGTTCCTCTTCACCCTCACAAAGCCGAGCTTCTGATAGAGCCTTATAGCCGGCTCATTAGTGACCCTGACCTCGAGGTAGCACTCCTCAGCCTCGTATACCTCCCTCCCGTTTCTCATTGCGCTCCTAAGAAGCTCGGTCCCTATCCCCCTCCTCCTATAGGGCTCCCTGACTGCTATGGAGACTATGTGGCAGAGGCGAGTGGGCTTTAGCACATGGAACTTTGAGAATCCCCTCTCTATCCTGCTCATAACATAGCCCTGGATCATCCCATCCAGCTCCGCCACGAGGAAGGTCTCAGGAAACCTCTTATGGAGGTCGAGATAGAAGCTCGGGGAATAGTTCTCAGGAAGGCACTCGAAGTTTATCTCCATCACCCTCTCAAGGTCCTCAACCCTGAAGGGCCTTATCCTATATCCCTCGGACGCCAAACTTCCCACCTACCTTCCCTGTATGGGAGGTTTGAACCTCCTCTAATTCTAGAATTTTCATCTTAGATATAAAGGGTTAAAACTCCTTCATGACCAGATAAATTCTAAGCCTGCCTCAAGTTGCTTCCACACACTCTAAACTTTAGCCTTCAGGTCTTAGTGAGGGTCTATTACCAGTCGCTCCGAGCCTCCATGTCGGCATAGGGGGAGCCATCAATAGCCCGAAGGTCCTTGTAGAACTCTGCCTCCCGCTTGAAGGCATAAACATCGTCCCTCCCCCATATGGGTTCTAAACAAGCACAGCAGGGTCATCACAAAACGAGACATCCACGTCAACCCTCGGAAGCCAAGAGCAAAGCCCCCTCTACCCCAGCCCTCATAAACCGCAATATACTCAACTAGGGCCTTAACTCCTAATCTATTTGTCCCTCCCTCAAAATTCTATTTTGAACTAAAACATTAATTCAAAAATAGAAGCTTCATGGGTGATAACTCCAATGGCAAAAGGTTAAATCTTATCGTCTCTCTAACTCATAGAGTTTGGCAACCTATCGTATAATGGATCCTGAGGTCGAGGAGGCCATTGAGAGGAGGTTCATAGTCGAGGATAGATACTTTGACATGGATATCCCGACCTACGTCGTCCGCCCGATGGGTGAGGGGGATCCGAGGAACCTTTTTAAGAGGGGGTTTGAGGGGCTGGCCTTGGAACTCAGGCCCCTCGGCTACCTCCCCAAGCTCAACAGGGTTCTGGAGCGCTACTCCATATCGATATACCGTAAGCCCCCTCCATCTCAGAGAGGGTATTCTAGGAACCTGGTCCTCCTCCTCGCAACCTCTGGGACGATCTTCCTCGACGGCTATCTGAGGAGCAACAACCCTATATTGACCATGGTCCTGATGCCAGGGATCCCACCGGCCCTCAATGCCCTACTCTTCATGGCTGCTATCCTGGGGATATTCGGCCTCCACGAGCTGGGGCACAAATTTGTGGCTTTGGCTAGGCGTGTCGAGGCCTCCATGCCCTACTTCATCCCAGCGCCTCCTGGCATGGGCGGCACCTTTGGGGCCGTGATAACCCAGAGGGAGCCCCCTATAAACCGCGATGCCCTCTTCGACCTGGGCCTCAGCGGTCCTTTACTCGGGTTCTTGGTCACCACGCTCATGGCCGCCTTGGGGATAAGGCTGTCCTTTGTTGTCCCAGTTGAGGAGGTCTCGAGGTGGATGGCAGTATTCCCCGAGGTCAGGTTCCAATCCATCCCGTTTCCCCCCCTCATGGATCTCCTTGCATCCCTCATAAGGCCCACTCCCCCAGGGATGGTTCTGATCCTCCATCCAGTTGCCTTCGCCGCCTGGGTGGGATGCATAGTCACGTTCATTAACCTAATGCCCTCCTGGCAGCTCGACGGAGGCCATATAACTAGGGCCCTACTAGGAGAGGTGAACCACAAGATAGTCTCAGTGGTCGGTGTGCTCCTCCTCCTCTTCACCGGGTACTTCATAATGGCGATCGTTCTGGCCTTCTTCATGATGAGGTCTGGAGGGGAGGCGGTAGCCCCCCTCGACGATATCTCCCCCCTCAGCGCCTCTAGGAAGCTCCTATTCCTGATATATCCATTGATGATGGCATCGACTATAGTGGTCCTCTTCTCCTTCTAGGAGAGTTCTGGGATCGTGATGCAGCCCCTCGGGATCACAAGAGTCTTCCTTCCTCTCCTCCCCTCCACCGCCGAGGTTAAGGCGTCGTTCGCTGTCCTGTGGGGCTTGAGCCCGAGGGGCTCAAGGTAGCTTCTCGGGAGCGCTGAGACTATGTGAACCTGACTCTTACGAAGCGTGGACTTCAGTAGATGAACAGCCTCAGCCCCAAGGGTGTAGCTCCTCCTCAACTCCTCGATCTTCTCCATCTTCGAGAGGGTCCTTAAGCCCTCCACCCCCAGCCCCTCGGAGCACTCCGCGGCGAGGATTATCGAAAAGCCCCTTTCGGCCATATCCTTAGCAGCGCTCAGGGCCCATATGGCGCTGTACAGGTCACGGTCGTGCTTGAAGCCTCCTGCGCTCAAGACGAGGATCTCTGGCCTATTCTCAACCCTGACCCTGAAAACCCCTCCAAAATCTGATAGAGCCCTCCTCCACACCTCCTGCAGGTCTCCGGCGTAGACTCCCAGTAGCCCTCCATGAGGGCTTGAGACCATATTGACAGCCAGGTCGACAGCAGCCATCTTGGCAGCCTCCATGACATCCTCAAGGAGCTGGTTTCCTTCGACCTTACCTGGGCCCGGCACCTCACCTAGGGCGCGAATCCGGTTCATCTCAATAGTTTTGAGGGAGGATATTCCAGGTATCAGGACTTCTTGGGGCCCTTTAAACCCTGTTAACGCGTCTGGGTGGGTCTCCCCTATCACTATTCTAAGCTGGGCTGAGGCGAAGTGGCTGTTAATGGAGACCATGGTTCCCCTCTTAGTCGTCCCTAGAGCCGTTAGCTCCACAGTCCTCCTGGTGTGCTCATATATTTTAAGATCTTTAAGAGGGGGCTGAGCCCTCAAAGCCTCTATGAGCTGGGGGTCACTATGCCTCCCCCACCCGTTTCCAATTATCAAAATGATCTTATCCGGGGAGGCGCCACCCATTCTCAGCCTCTCCACGACTTTTGATGAGGCTGAAGCCGCAAGGCTTGGGTTCAGGGTGCCGTCGATGGCGATGGCTACCTGGCCTCCCCTCGCCTTCTCGGCAGCCTCACCCTCAAAAGCCTCGGTTATGGCTTTCTCTAATGGGGTGGAGAAGTCTTCTAGTGGCTGGTCGAATTTCGGCTCCAGGATCCCTATCAGGTCTTGGATGGGGATGGTTATATGGATCTCAGTCTTACCATATGGGAGCCAGCACTCGACCATTCCCCTTTCATCTCTTAATCATATTTGAGACCCTTTCAGCTGTGGGGGGCCTATTCGCCGTGCCTTTCTAAAAGCCTTGTCAGGAGTTCTATGGCCCTCTCGATCTTGTCCTCAGCCTCCTCCTTAGACCCTCCGGTAGCTGTTATCCATATTCTTATCGAGGGTTCTCCATAAGGTTTCACCATGGATTTTAAGTAGATGTTTTGGATGCTTCTCATGACCTCATCTATTATTGGAGATAGGATCGTCTCATCTCTGACTGGTATGGATACCATCCTCTCTATTAGGATGGCCCCCTCCCCTCCCCCGAGGAGGGGGATCAGCCTGTTCTCGAATATCCACTTCATCTCCTCCGGAACCCCTGGAAGGGATACTATCATCCCCCCATCGACCTCAAGCAACACCCCCGGGGCTCCCCCAACAAGGTTCTCCAGAGGCCTTGCACCCTTGGGAAGCACTGCCATCTTCCTTCTAGCCTCGGTTATCTCATCGGTCTCAACGATCCCCATGGAGTATAGCTCCCTATACCTCCTGGAGACCATCTCCAGAGCCTCCTCA
>JAGTQJ010000067.1:0-6559 GCA_018396515.1 Candidatus Bathyarchaeota archaeon
AGAGGAAGATTAAGAGGCTTGAACTATCCTTATAGAGGGTCTAGTTGATTCTGGATTCGAACTCCAGACACCGGTGGATGAGGAAAGAAGACTTTTCGTCAACGTTAAGGTTAAGAATAATAGGGATCTGGAGGCAGAACTCTATAAACGTAGAATAGCCGTCAGCGCGAGGGTGGGAGGGCTGAGGGTCTCACCCCACTTCTACAACAGCGAGGAGGAGATTGAGACCTTCCTGAAGGAGTTGAGAGCACTCAGGGGAGTGGCGATATAAGGATAAGTTAGGATAATATGAGCGAACACGAATGATATTCTAAACTTTTGGGAGCCTCGTCATCACGTAGAATAGAGACTAATTTATTTAAAGCCCCAACTCGAATCTTCCGGTAGAAAATCCCATGACACCATTTTGGAAGCATCCTTAAGGCTGGATAAGCTGGATGAGGGGGCAAAAGCCGGATTTGTCAGAGACTGGGCCAGGGGAGGATGAATGGAGGACGAGATTCTCGCGTTTAGCCCTTCTTCTAAGGTCTTTAGAGGCCACGGGGAAGAGGAAGGAGAAGGTGAAAATTCTCGCCGGTTATCTCAAGGAACTCAGACCAGAGGAGGTTGCCCCCTCCGTCCTCCTAATAGTCGGCTCCATATTCCCAGAGTTCGATCCAAGGACCATGAATGTCGGATACGCCACCGTGAGGAGGGCCCTAGGAGGAGATAGACAGGCAACCCTTATCGAGAAGCCCCTGACGGTCCTTGACGTCTATAAAACCCTGACAGAGGTGGCGGAGGTCAAGGGCCCAGGCTCGAGGAGGGTTAAGACATCCATGGTCAGGTCGCTGCTCAGCAGGGCGGAACCCACGGAGGCAGAGTTCCTGATCCGCATCCTCCAAGGAGAGATGAGGATAGGGGTCGATGAGGGGATGATGATCGAGGGGGTAGCTGAGGCGGCTGGCCTGGAGCCTGAGCTCATAAGGAGGGCTCTCATGATGACGGGAGATCTTGGAAAGGTGGCGAGGATAGCTCTTATGGAGGGGGAGGGGGGAATTAGGAGGGTGGGTGTGAACCTCTTCACCCCATTAAAGCCCATGTTGGCAACCCCCTCCTATGATATAAAGGAGGCCCTCATGGAGCACGGTGGAGTAACGGCCTTCGAGTACAAGTTCGACGGCGCCCGGATCCAGATACACAGGCTCGGGGAGGAGGTCAGGATATACAGCAGGAGGCTGATGGAAGTCACCCCCAGCCTACCAGACATCGTTGAGCTTGTAAAAAACCGGATAGGTTCGAGGGAGTTGATCCTTGAGGGTGAGGCCGTGGCCATGGGATCGGGGGGAAGGCCCCTACCCTTCCAGACGCTGATGAGGAGGTTCACCCGGATCCACGATGTCGAGGATATGGTGAAGAGGATCCCCCTGAGGCTCCACCTCTTCGACATCCTGTACATCGAGGGGCGACTCCTCATAGATGAGCCTTACAGCGAGCGGTGGAGGATCCTTGAGGAGGTCTGCCCCCGAGAACTCCTGGCTGAGAGGCTAGTTACAGGAGATCCTAGAGAGGCTGAGGCCTTTCTGAGAAGGGCTTTGGAGATGGGGCATGAGGGGCTCATGGCCAAGAGGCTCGATTCAACCTACACACCTGGAGTAAGGGGGAAGGGGTGGTTCAAGATCAAGCCAGCTGAGACCCTAGACCTCGTCATCGCCGCGGCTGACTGGGGATACGGCAGGAGGACCGGGTGGCTGAGCAACTACCACCTAGCCGCCAGGAGCGGAGGCGAATGGCTGATCGTCGGGAAGACCTTCAAGGGATTGACGGATGAGGAGTTCAAGTGGATGACTAGAAGGCTCCAGGAAATCAAGATCGGGGAGACCCCACATACGGTTTATGTGAGACCTGAGATAGTCGTGGAGGTCGACTACAACGAGATCCAGAGGAGCCCCCACTACAGGTCCGGATTCGCATTGAGGTTCGCGAGGATTAGGAGGATAAGAGACGACAAGCCCCCCGAGGAAGCAGACACCATAGAGAGGGTGAAGGAGCTATACGAGAGACAGTTCGAGTACAAGGCAAAGTCAGAATTTTGAATAAATTTTGGATCAAACAAAGCTGAGGAGCTGAAGATCCAAGGATCAGATTGTCCGAATCATCAAGAAGTTGGGTTGAGACTTCCAGTTGTCTTTCGATAATCATCTAAATCATTATTATGTTCTTTAAATCTGAAAGCAAGAGATAGCTTAAGGTTTTTATATGCTCCTACTCATTTAATTTTGATTTATCTATGGAGTTCTCTGAAAAGGCTGGAAGGGTCAAAATATTTAAAATATTCCTTGACGATGCAAGGGATTTTTTGACAGGGGGTTCAAGGAGCTTAGGGAAGCCATAATGCTCAACGAAGCCATTAGGATCCGGGATGCCGCTGAGAAGCTATGGAACGCCACAATAAATGCTACAAATGCCCTCATACTCAGTCATCTCGGCATAGTCCCAGCTAGCCACTGGGAACGTAGGAAACTCCTAGACAAGCTGGAGGATTTGAATCCTGAGGTTGAAAAGCTCGGGTTAAGAGATAGGTATGGAGCAAGGGAGAGATATCTACATGAGATGACCTTTTATGAAGGGATAATAGATGTTGAAATGCTTGAAAGAGAGTTGAAAAAAGTGAAAGAATACATAAACGATGTGGATCGAATTGTTAAAGTTCAACCTAATAAAAATCTCTGAGTGAGCTAAAGGGATTTTCTACAGAATCTTACTCAAAGGTTCTTAGTGTGTATAAAGTGGTTATATCACTCTTTCTTTCTATTATAATCTTCAGTTCATTAGGCAGTTTTGATATGCTTATACTAATGAAGTGCACTGGTAGAGCTTCATCTTCCTAAATCATAAAGCTCTAGGTGGAGTTTGCCCCTCCCCCACCTCTCAGCCACCTCGCCGAGCGCTATGACCTGCTTCGAGATGAGGAGCTTAAGAAGAGCGGGTATATCCTCCAGATGGATGCAGCTTACTTCACCGTCAGGCTTCGAATCCCGGTCCTATCCGAGAAGGATGTGTAGCAAGCCTAGAACTATCCGACTGAGGATATATACTGAATCGGCAAAATTGTAATAGAGGTAATCGTGAAAGTTCTATTACAAAACCGGTCAGTAAGGAGAGACCTACCTATAAGATATAAAAATTAATTAAACTTGACGTTACATTCTAATGTTAATATCTAGACCATATCGGTATTGGGCAAGCAGAGATTAAGTAATCTAACTTATCTTAGTTGGCTGCATGCTTTCTACG
The DNA here is from genome assembly GCA_018396515.1 of Candidatus Bathyarchaeota archaeon. Classification (GTDB taxonomy): domain Archaea; phylum Thermoproteota; class Bathyarchaeia; order TCS64; family TCS64; genus JAGTRB01. The sequence goes on from JAGTQJ010000067.1 coordinate 3,277, forward strand.
ATCTTTATCATGTCCTGTATGGTTAGTGGAGGAGCCCCTCTGTAGAGATAATTCAAACCATTGATGTATATGCTTATTAGTCTAGCGTATGAGCCATAAAGTTGTTGATACTCCTCCCATGTAACTGGAGCTTCTTCTTTGTAGTAGACCTTCCATCCCCCAATTGTTGTGAATACTCCTCCTTTGGTTGATTTAGGATCGAATGGTAGATCCTCCGCAGGGTAAACCTCTATAGTTAACTCTGCAGTCTCTATCCTATCGTGGCTTTTATTGCTATAAAGGAAGATGGCTACATTCCCTATATTGCCGTTCTTATCGATCAAGACATATGCAGCGGTGGGCTTCAAGTCGTGAGGGAGAAATGTTGGGAGGAATAATGTTATATTCCTAATGCTCCAGGCCCTAACTACAACCTCGAAGGGCACCTTCACTCCCGGGAATGGTGCAGGTCCTTTAACAGGTCCTGGCCCTGGTCCTTTATTGACCTGGTATGGTGGGGATAAATTATTTTCTGAGCTTATATAGAACATCATCGCCAGAAACCCTATTGAGAAGATTATAAGGATGAAGATTTTTCTTAACCTTGACATGGCTAAGGACCTCCACCGTTAGCTGTAAATTCATAATTACTTATCTCTTGGATTGTATAGGGAGGATCAGCTCTAGGATAGTGTTGATCCCATAGTCTCCAGTCTGAACCTTGAGCATAGGAAATATATGTGAAGTGAGTTCCATCTATGTTGATATCGATCGTTGTTGTTTCACTAAAGGCTTTATAATCGACGGCGGCATAAGGAACTGTATATATCTGATCCTCGAATTGGCCGGAAACACCAGCTCTCCAATATGTTTGATCCGAAGCCCTATGTAAATAGTAATGATAAGTGTTATGTGCTAATGGACTATTTTTCCAATATAATTGATATCCATTTAAATCATTCTTTTCTATATACCATTTTAATGCAAAATTTGTGTCCCATCCTTTATTATATCCCACCTGAATCCAATAATGGTATGTATAGCTTAATGTTACTCCCGACCATTGGCAGTAGAAGTTCGCGCCTGTAACCCAGCTATCGATTGTGTATATGTCAGCTGAGACCCCATTAGGTGGGGACGAACCTTCATAACCATAATAATAGTACCCTGCATAATAGCGCTCATCAGTGGCGATGACCGGGAAAACCAGGATGGTAGCCACCAACAATATAAAAGGTAAAAGGAAATGGCCTACATTCCATCCGAACTTACTCATGTTTTCGATATGATTGGGCTATAGTAAAGTATTTAAGCTTTAGGATTTCAGGGGAAGTTAATGAGTCATAGTGTTTGAGGTTTTGTTAGAGGAGAAGGTCTAAGAGTGACGCTTTACCTAGCTGAGCTGAACACAGAGGATTTCAAAGAGCTGAGGCTTATTTAGACCAGCTATAAGATAAAGGTCCTTTTCCCATGGGCTGGGAGATTATCTCTATCTGATCCTTTGAGGCTATCGATGTTTATAAATTGAGACCAAAGAACTCTTAAGAACATTAATCTCAAATAGGACTTTCTGATAAAGTTCTTGACTACCCCTTATCCCTATGATCTTGGAGCCCACCTAGGATACCTTTTGAGTGTCACCTCAAAGGGGGGAAGAGAGTATACCTTGACCTCTAACACCCATATTGAAGCTCCACTCGTGGGTGTGACTGAGTATTGCTTCGATATTCTGATCCTTTCTACTCTATCTTCGGCTGCAGGGGTTCTCTGTATATGATATGTTACACCACCTTTGCCACCCCCAAGGAGTACCTGTATACCGACTCTGGGTCCTCCGTCGAAAAAGATCTTTGTTAGTTCATCATATCTCCCATCGCATATGAGCCTAGCGAAGCCTCGTACAATATTAGGCATCTTCAGCCTATCTAGAGTGTTCCATACATCTCTAAGACTCTCAACTTGGAAGTACTCTATTTTAACTTCGTCCGCGAACTCTTCAGGATCCACAGGTTCAAGGAAGTAGATTTTGAAGCCCCTCTCTCTACGAACAAGACTTGAGTAGTTGAAGTCTTCCGTGAACATCTCATCGTAGAAGACCTCTCCATCGATGATTATCTCGAGGGGCCCTGCCTCCTCCCTGAATAACAGCGGTATTGCGGAATTGGCGAGGATTATTATGGTAAGGGAGATAATTACCGAAGTTATGGTCACGCTTCTTGGGATCTCTATGTCGGGTACGAATCTTGCGGCTGCATCGATTCCCGGACACCAGCCCAAATACTCTCTGAAGATCCTTCGCGGATTCATAGCTCTAAACCTGGTAAGACTCTAGAGAAGATGGCTTGAGCCAGTTTAGATGGAGGCAGCCTCTTCTCATCATCTGTAATCCGAACCCCCCTCTCTTCAGCCTCCTCCAGTAGCCTTCCTCTACATCTCTCCATCCACAAGCATCTCAAGCAATTTGGGTCTGTGTAATGCCAAGTCTGTATACCATGCCTCACAGAGAAGGTTATGATCCTCCTCTCACCCAAAGGTGGGCTACGGCCCAGCAGAATGCCCCTCTCTGGGTCTACGTACTGAACGTCTATCATGTTAGCCTCTGCGGCATGGCGAAGGGCTAAGTCAACGTTCTTATAGGCTATCCTCAGGGCATCATGTACAGCCTGCCTCGATATATTGAGCCTCCTGCCTATCTCCGCTTGGCTTAAACCGCTCTTCCTCATATTCCAGATCTTCATCCGAGTATTCGTCATGTAAGCCGAGGGTAACATTCATCCTCACCTTCATGGATATATCATGAACCAGCCAGAGTATTGTGCCCCTAAAGTTTAATTTTCGTTTTTAATCCTCACGAAGTATAAACCATCCGTTGGAGCCCTCACTCTCACCTCGCTTCCCCAGACTGGAGGTATTGAATCGGCCCATTCATCCGGTTCTGACTCTGGAAATACTATACCAACTCTCATCAGTGCCAAGGGGCTCCACATTATAGTAATCCCGACCTCTTGCCCCGCCCTAAGGTAGAATGGTGTCCACTTTTCAGGCCATCCATAATCATCATACATATCTGGGAAGAGGTATCCCTCAACCTCCACGGACTGTTTCGGCTCAATTTTCTCATTCCTAGTTTGATTTTCGGAAACCGCTACTTTGAGAGGAAAAGGTAGAAGCATAAGGATAACAAGGGCAAACTGTACTTCTTTGGCCATTTTATTAAATTTCCTTGTCATACATCCTCGGTTATGGATGTCAAGTATTAAACTTTACTACCGGGTTATAAAATAGAGAGTTGGTATAGTATTTC
>JAGTQJ010000067.1:6575-7989 GCA_018396515.1 Candidatus Bathyarchaeota archaeon
GGAGGGGTGGTTTCAGGTCTTTAGGTATCGGGGGCTTATAGACCCTGCCTGCCAGCCTTGTCTTCCACTCCTCCCTGGCTTTCTGTAGGATATCACTCCTTGTGATGAGGTCTAGGGCTGTGGCTGCTATCACCTTTGATGCGAATATAAGCGACTTGTGGCCTATGCTCATGCCTGCCTGTGCTGTGAACTGCCAGCTGTGGCCGGGAGTTCCCAGTATGCAGCAGGTTGTGCTGAACTCCATGGCCGGGGCTACCCAGCTCACGTCTCCAACATCCGATGAGCCCGCTGAGACCATCCCCTCGTTCCAGGCGTCTAGTACCCTCTCGTCGAAGAGCTCGTCTAGTAGCTTCTCCCACCCAGGCCTCTTGGACTTCCAGAGGGAGGTCCTCTTCTGCTCTGGTGGGATGCTCTTGTTCAGCTCCCTCGCGAACTCGAGCTCCTCCTCAGTGTGCCTAGGCGCCCCTATCTGCCTCATGTTCGAGACCACTAGCTCGCTCAGAGTCCTATTGGGGATGATGTTGTAGCATCCGGTGAGAAACTCGACCTTATGGGTAGTCCTGGCCATGTGGTCAGCCCCTTTGGCTATCTCCAAGACCCAGTTGTATATCTCCTCGACCTGCTCCCTCTCAGGCGCCCTCACATAGAACCAGCTCCTGGCGTAGGCTGGAACCACGTTCGGCTCGTGGCCACCCTCCTCTATTACGTAGTGGATCCTCGCCTCCTGGATTATATGCTCCCTCATGAAGTTGATTCCTGTATCCATAAGCTCCACTGCGTCCAAGGCGCTCCTACCCTGTTCAGGAGAGCCGGCTGCGTGGGATGAGACCCCGTAGAAGTGGAACTTGACAGAGTTCATGGCGTTGCTGCTGGCGAGGCCCGCTGTGTTGGCCTGCCCCGGATGGTGGCTCAGGACCGCATCGACCCCTTCGAAGTAGCCGTCCCTCACCAGCCAGACCTTTCCAACGAGGGTCTCCTCGGCCGGGCAGCCGTAGAACCTGATCGTGCCGGGGATCCCCGCCTCCTCCAAGGCCACCTTTGCCGCTATTGCTCCGGCCATCCCCGAAGTCCCATGGATGTTGTGGCCGCACCCATGCCCAGGAGCTCCCTCAACCAAGGTCTCCCTGTAGGGGACGGGTTTCTGGGAGAGCCCTGGAAGCGCATCGAGCTCTCCCATGATGCCTATAACCGGGCGGCCGGACCCCCAGGTTGCGACGAAGGCCGTAGGCATATCTGCGACCCCCCTATCAACCCTGAAGCCGTGCCTCTCCAACTCCCTGGAGAGGAGCTCCGAGGTCTTATACTCCTGGAGGCCTACCTCCGCATACTCCCAGGCCTTGTCGCTAATCTCAATGATCCTCTTCTCCTTCTCCTCAATCCAGCTCAGGGCTACATCCTTCAACATATAAACCAA